>NZ_MJAT01000001.1:300000-400702 GCF_001742305.1 Desulfuribacillus stibiiarsenatis
CGCTGTATCCAGTGGATCTGCTTGTACTTCGGGATCATTAGATCCATCACACGTGTTAATGGCAATGGGTTTATGTCACCAAACAGCCCACGGAAGCCTGCGTATGACACTCGGCAAGGATACAACGGAAGAAGATATCGACTATGTGATAGCTGAACTTCAGACGATTGTAGCGCGTCTACGCGAAATGTCTCCTGTATGGGAACAATATATCAAATCAAAAGCGTAAAATTATGTAATTTCAATATATACATTAACTTGGTTGATTTAAATTTTGGTTGTTAAAATTTTGTGCGAATTACTATGAAGGGGTGCTTATTATGTATACAGAGAAGGTAATGGATCATTTTACAAATCCTAGAAACGTTGGCGAGATTCCAGATGCGGATGCAGTCGGTGAAGTAGGGAATATGAAGTGTGGCGACATCATGAAGTTATATCTTAAGATCACAGACGATGGTGTGATTGAAGATGTAAAATTCAAGACGTTTGGTTGTGGTGCAGCAATTGCTACTTCGAGTATGTCAACAGAGCTCATTAAAGGTAAAACAGTAGAAGAATGCTTGAAACTTACGAATAGTGCTATTGCAGAAGCGTTAGATGGGCTTCCTCCAGTAAAAATGCACTGCTCTGTACTTGCAGAAGAAGCATTAAAATCAGCTTTATTAGATTACAAGAAAAGAACGGGTAAAGACATTCCAATCTCAGAAGAAGATCTTAAGGGTGATGATGATCACCATGATCACGACCATGATTGCGAAGAATAAACAGCAATGAACACTTTGAATCAAACATTACCTGAAATTCATGTCTATGCCCCTAGCTTTGAGCATGGAATTGCTGCTTTTAATGCTGGAGCGACCATTGTAAGTGTGAATGGGCCCGTGCTAGGCCTGCGTGGCGAGAAGTACCACGTAAGCTGGCAACAAATTCAGCAATTAATTACCTATGCAAAGAAGATAGGGGTCCATAGACAAGTGCATTTGCGGTTGAATACGATGATACACAATGCCGACTTACCGGATGTTCGTGAAGCGTTAACACAAGCGCAGAACATCGGGATAGAAGGGATTGTGTTTAGTGATGCCTCGATTCTTGCGCAAGCAAAAGCGCTTGACATTACGATACCACTGATATTAGCGACAGAAACCACAGTGACGAATAGTGAAATGATTAACTTTTGGCATGAGCAAGGTGTATCGAAAGTCTTGCTATCTCGGGAGTTAAGCATTTCAGAACTATGTAAGCTCTCAGAAACGGTAAATGGCGCCCAGTTAGAGTTACAGATTCATGGTCCAGTAGGAATCTTTCATACGTTGCGGCCAGTGCTAGAGAACTATGCTACATTTTTAAATGAGAAGCAGAACAATTTTACTCAGGGTCACGTGTCGCTTGTGGAAGAAAAACGCGAAGACGAATATTACCGTATGTTTGAAGATAGCAGAGGGGCATACATTTTTAGTTCTTCTGATATTACGTTATATGGGTTCTTAGAGCAATTATCAAGAATTCCACTACATAGTTATTTGATTAATATCTATGAACAACAAGCTGTAGACTCAGTAGATAAAGTGGTGCGCCTTTACAAACAGGCGATTGACGCTATTTATGAACACACTTTTTCCTTGCCAGTGGATTGGAAAGAACAATTAACAACGATTAACCGATATCCTGTGACACAAAAATTTATTGAATTTGGTGCCCCACAGTAACAAAAGTAGGCTCCTGCGATATTATGATGTTAGGCTACAATTTTATCGGAGGTGCGATGTAGTGAATTGGAATATTTCCCCGAAAGATTTTGCGAGGGTGTGTAAAAAGCGTGACCGCGATAGTTATATAGTTCTAGATGTTAGGGAGGAGGATGAATTTCTTCGATATAGCATCCCTAACTCCTTATGGATTCCATTAAGTGAAGTTGTGAAGCGCTCGTCAGAGCTTCCGAATCATAAAGATATATATATTGTTTGCGAACACGGAATTCGTAGTGTGCATGCTACGTTACTTTTATATGATTTAGGCTTCACTAATGTGTTTAATGTGATGGGTGGCTTTGAAAAACTAGCGAAATATGAATTATTAACTGCCTAACAAGTAATGGCAACAAAAATTGTGAAGATAGATATTGATTAAATTCCTTTTACAAGGTATCCTAGTGTTAGGATTGCTTTTAAAAAGGAGTGCGTGTAATGAATGATCTTGAAGTTTTGAATGAAATACTAGCAGCATTCGAATCTGGCAAAAACATTAGAACGTGTATTCAGTTTGGAACAGTACAGGGATGTTTCGTCGTAGAGACCATTGAACAAAAGGAGCATGCCAATCAATGGATTTTCCGTGGAGGAACCTTTATGCTGAGTACGGGAAGATACCAGTTCCTGCGTAAAGTGGAGGAAGGGAATCTGGTCCGTTATATTTTTGCACCTAAGTTAGAGGCACACCCGAAGAAATTAATTGCGTTTGAAATATCATAAATGTAGCTAGAAGTGCTTAATTTTACTAGCTAGCAATAGAACTATAAGATTACTAAAGATAATTAGAACTTTAAGTTTACTTAAGATAGATGGAATGGAGTTAGCATATTGCTAACTCCATTTTGATGTGCGCAAATTTCATACTAATGATTCCCAACCCATGCTGTTTTTTGAAAAATTTTCATTCAAATAGGAAAGACTATAGAAAGAAGATCGTGTTTAGATAGTGGGTAAACCCTTCTGTTCCGTAGGACATCTTAATTGGTTTCGATAAAAGCAAAATAATAAAGAAAGCAAAAAAGCCAATAAAAGCAAAAATAGTAAAAGGAGATTCTGCATGTATAATAAAATCGTAGAGGCACAGACTCGGATTCAAGCTGTTGCACATAAGACACCACTTGTGTATTCAAACATTTTCAGTGAGATTTCTGGCTGTAATGTATTCTTGAAGTATGAACATTTACAGAAAACAGGGTCGTTCAAAATTCGTGGGTCATATAACAAAATCAGTGCTCTATCTGATGAAGAAAGGAAACACGGTGTAATCGCATCCTCGGCAGGAAACCACGCCCAGGGGGTTGCTTTGGCAGCTACTAAATCAGGGATACCGTCTACCATTGTCATGCCTGAGGGTGCTCCGTTGGCTAAGATTGCAGCAACGAAGGGATATGGAGCGGAAATTGTTCTACACGGACAAGCGTTTGACGATGCGTATCAGAAGGCACGTGAATTACAGCAGCAGACAGGTGCAACTTTCATTCATGCCTTTGATGATGAAGAAATTATTGCTGGCCAGGGAACAATCGCTCTCGAGTTGTTGGAGGACTTGCAAGATATAGAGGCAATCCTTGTTCCAATTGGTGGTGGAGGCTTAATTGCGGGGATTGGTGCAGCAATCAAAGAGACTCATCCTGATATTCAAGTCATTGGCGTGGAAGCAGCTGGAGCAGCAAGTATGTATGCGTCTATTCATGATAAGGAAAGAAGGGCACTACAGGCTGTGAATACAATTGCTGATGGAATTGCCGTTAAGGAGCCAGGGGAGAAGACGTATCAAATGGTACGAGAATATGTTGATGAGCTAGTCACTGTGAGTGATGAGGACATTGCAAGGACGATGCTAATACTGTTAGAAAGAGCGAAGCAAATGGTTGAGGCATCCGGTGCAGCGGCACTTGCCGCACTTGTTTCGACACCAAATGAACAGTTTCGAAATGAAATGAAAGGCAAGAACGTCATAGCCATCCTATCTGGTGGAAATGTCGATGTGAATCTGATATCACGGATTATCCAACAGGGACTTATGGAGGCAGGTAGATACTTCCGCTTTCTTACCTCTGTTCCTGATAGACCAGGAAATCTGCAAAAAGTCATTGCTATTCTTGCAACATTAAAGGCGAATATCATTTCTGTCGAACATTTCCGCGTGGGTACGCGAGTATCTCTCGGTAGGACGGAAATTGAATTTGTTGTCGAAACAACCAATCAACAGCACATTGAAGAATTAATAAATAGCTTAGAAAAAGAAGGATATCCACTGATAAAAGTCTAATTGTATAAAGAAGACTACATAAAAACTCAATTCGTGTAATTCGATTTGCATAAATAGAAGGGGGAGACGTCACAGATGTTTATGAAAGCCATTAAGTCTCTAATTATATTTGCATGTATTGCTATGACGGGAATTATGTTGTATTTAGGCAATCAGATATGGAATCAAAATGTGCAGCAAAAGGAGCAGGAGCGATCTCTAGTTCGCATTGAGAACAATATCAAAGACCAACTGTCATCGAATGCAGAGCAACCAGTACCACCTAAAAAGCCGCAGCCAAAATCTTTAACGATTGCTGCTGTAGGAGATATCATGGTACATATGGAACAAATTCAAGGTGCACAGACAACGGTAGATGGGCAAAAAGCATATGACTTTAACCCTGCCTTAGCACAGATTTCACCATTTCTAAAAAAGGCAGATTTCATCATGGGGAATTTGGAAACTACGATTGCTGGCGTAGAGAATCGAGGATATTCTGGATATCCGGAGTTTAATGCACCTGAATCATTGCTATTCGCTTTGAAGAAAGCGGGATTTGATTATGTCAGTACAGCGAACAATCATTCACTCGATCGAAGAGAAAAAGGTGTCATTAAAACAATTGAAAATCTTGAAAAAGCTGGTTTATTATTCTCAGGAACTGCTCGTTCTCAAGAGGAACGAGACCTACATGCAATCGTAGAACGCAATGGGATTAAGCTAGCGCTATTATCCTATACCTACGGAACCAATGGAATTCCGATTCCTACTGGTAAAGACTATCTTGTGAATCTTATCGATAAAGAAAAAATGAAATCAGATATTACTAGTGTAAGGGATGCAGTAGACTTTGTAATCGTGAGTATCCATTTCGGTCACGAGTACCATCGTAAACCAAATGCTCAGCAAATTGAAATCAGTAATTTTCTTGTTGAGCAGGGGGTAGACGTAGTTTTAGGAAGTCATCCACATGTCATTCAGCCAGCTACATGGATCGACAATTCCTTTGTCATCTACTCGATGGGGAATTTTGTTTCTGCACAGCGGGGGGACTACAAGGATAACGGAGTTGTAGTGTATTTGAATTTGCATATTGATGAAGATGGGAACCGCGCCATCACCAATGCGAAATTCCTGCCAACCTATGTTTCCAAGTACACTCATCAAGGAAAGAGTAATTACCGTGTGTTAGCTGCGGAGAAAAGCATACAGGACTTTGAAGATAAAGTCGACCCGTTACTTCGTGAATTTGACTACCAAAAGCTCAAGCAAGCATATAAAGATACGACGGAACATTTACAACAGGAATCATTTCCAGTGATGCAAATAAGTCAATAATCGATAATTCCCATATCTTTTCTAGCACAAGAATTTTATAATAGAATCATAACATCTCTGTTGAGAAGATACATGGGGGAAACGAAATGAAGAAAACCAGCAAGATACTCAGCATATTATTATGTATTACCTTATTCTCTACGCTGTTAGTCGGATGTGGGGGCTCTATGGGAGCCTTTAACAGCAATCAAGATCAGGGGAAGATTGAAGATTCTGCGAACCTGAATGAAGATACTAATGGTGAGGAAAACGAGGATAACAAGGAAAACCCAGAACTAGAAGTAGAACAACCAACGGTAGCGAAATTTGTCAGCCCTTATAATATTCAATATCCAGATGCCGTTCGTGGAATCTACGTAACTAGCCACTCTGCTGGTGGTGCAAGATTTGAAAAGCTATTGGATCTGGTAACTACAACAGATCTAAATGCGATGGTGATTGATATTAAGGATGATCACGGGTATATTACCTATCCATTGGAAGATGGCCATCCATATAAAGACTTAAGCAGAAGAAACATTAAAGATGTTCCAGCTATGATGAAAGTCCTAGAGCAACATCAAATTTATCCGATTGCTAGAATAGTAGTTTTTAAGGATTCTGTAATGGCGCAAATAAAGCCAGAATGGTCTTTTAAGGAAAACGGCCAAGTGTGGAAGAATCGTCGCGGAGAATCGTTTATAAACCCATTCTTACAAGAGGTATGGGATTATAATGTGGAAATAGCAAAGATGGCAGCGGAATTAGGGTTTAAAGAAATTCAGTTTGACTATGTGCGCTTTCCTGAAGGATTTGAAAACAGAGACGACAGTTTACAATATGCGTTTGGTGCATATAAAGATAGAAAGCCGACGAAGCTTATCGAATTGGAAGAAACATATCAAGTAGAGATCGCTAGCTATCAGAAAAATCATAGTGAACTGTTACAATTAAAAGAATCACTGCAAGGTAATATCAACCGTTTAGATGCAGAAATTGCACAAGCAGCGAGTCAAGCTCCTGCGCAAGGAACGAACACTCCAACGGCGAAAGACCCTAGAAAAGCAATGCTTGAAAAGGAAATGCTTGATTTAAATAAGAGAATTACAGATTTAGAAAAGAGAAAACCGAAGGAACCAAACTTCACAGCGAAGGATATGAATGTTCATGCACGTGTCGATGCGGTAACGGACTTTGTAGCTTATGCGAAGGAACAATTGAAGGATTACGATGTGCAAGTTTCTGTTGATATTTTCGGTTATACAGCGACTTTGCCAGAAGCGCCAGGAATCGGGCAAAACTTCTCCAAGATTAGCTCGAACGTGGATGTCATTTGCTCGATGATTTACCCCAGCCATTGGACGAATAACTACTTTGGTATTCCTAGACCTGACATTGAACCATACCGCCTTGTAAAAGAATATATTAAAATGGAAAATGCTAAACTAGCAGAACTGCCAAAACCACCAGTCTCTAGGCCGTGGATTCAAGATTTCACTGCGTCATGGCTAGGTTCTGGTAATTATAAGGTATACGGGAAGAAGGAAGTAGAAGATCAAATTCGCGCTCTGAATGAAGATGGGGTGTGGGAATTTTTACTCTGGAATGCTGGCAACAACTATACACAAGGGGTCAATTATGTTCCAATCGGTAAAAAACCACAATAAAGAATGATTAGGAATTCTAGAAGGGTGAAACCAATGATCATTGTAAGCGCATGTCTTGTTGGATATCCTTGCAAATATAACGGTACTGACAATAAAATAGAGCAGATCTACCAACTTATACAGGACAATAAAGCGATAGCTGTCTGTCCGGAGGTTTTAGGAGAGTTGTCGACTCCTCGGGAACCAGCAGAAATCGTTGGTGGTACTGGTGAGGAAGTTCTAGATGGAAAAGCAAGAGTAATGACTTGTAAGGGTGAAGATATTACGCAGGCATTTATGATTGGAGCAGAGGAAGTTCTAAGGATTGCTCAACAAGCAAATAGTGTAAAAGCAATTCTAAAAGAAAGAAGTCCATCATGTGGCAGCACTATGATTTATAGCGGTGAGTTTAATCAAAGGAAAATTCCGGGATGTGGTGTAACGACTGCGCTACTTCGTAGGAACGGAATTGAAGTAGTTTCGGAAGAATCAATCTGATATGAAAAAGATGACATCGCGCAAATGTCATCTTTTTTTACAACTTGGGAATTATTATTTTTGTACATGAGAGTTTTAAAATCTGTTTCTTTGCTCTAGTGATATTGTAGCTTATACAGAGTATAGTAGAAATTCTTCTTACCAAGCAGTTCCTCGTGAGTGCCTTCTTCTACAAGTCTTCCTTTATGAATCACTAAGATGCGGTCAGCCTTCTGAATCGTCGATAGGCGGTGCGCCACAATGATTGTCGTTCTACCGTGGGAAATTTTCGGTAGAGCATCCTGTATGAGTTCCTCTGTATACGAGTCGATATTGGCAGTTGCCTCGTCAAGTAATAGAATCTTTGGCTCATGGGCCAAGGTCCTTGCAAAAGCTAGTAGCTGTCGCTGTCCTGTTGATAGTGTCGATCCACGTTCTGTTACAGGTTCCTCGTACCCTCTAGGGAGCTGCTGAATAAAGGCATCTGCATTCACGTAACGGGAAATCTCCCTCACTTTTTCATTGGTAATATCAGGGTGGTTCAAATGGATGTTCGATTGAATATCCCCTGTAAAGAGAAATACATCCTGCTGCACAATCCCTAACAAACTGCGTAAATGAGCTTTCGGTAGCTCTTTAATATCGATATCATCAATGGTGATAGAACCACGACTTGCTTCGTAAAATCTGGCGAGCAAATGTAAGATTGTTGTCTTACCTGAGCCTGTAGAGCCGACAATAGCAACAGTCTCACCCGGATTAACAGTAAAGCTAATATTCTTTAATACATAATCCTTCTGATTATAAGAAAAACACACATCTTTAAACTCAATTCTACCAGCAATCGGCTGTTCATGAACGAGAGCTGTGGTCGAATCGGGGATTTGTTCAGGTTCATCTAAAAGCTGGAAGACTCTTTCAGAAGAAACCATGGCCGACTGCATGACATTATATTTCTCAGCTAAATCGCGAATTGGTCGGAAGAATTGCTCCGTATAATGAATGAAAGCATATAGCACACCAAATTGAATTGTACCTTGAACCACGGAACTACCACCATACCATACGAGTAAAGCTAGTGTAAGGGCATACACGAAATCCATCGAAGGTCGGAACAGGGCGAACAAGATTAAATCTTGGAAATTTGCTTTAAAGTGTGCCGTGTTAATTTGATAAAATTCTTCATACTTTCTTTTCTGTAGTGCAAAGGCTTGGATTACCTTGATGCCTGATAAACTCTCTTGGATGTTTGAATTGATTTTCGCTAATTGAATTCGGATTTCACGAAACACTGCACGGGCTTTTAAACGATAGAAAAAGGTAATAAACAACATCAGTGGTACTGTTGCAAACGCTACAAGGGCTAATCGATAGTCCATATACAGCAATACTCCCATAATGCCGAAGATCATTAGCAAATCTTTAAATAAATTCACCAATACCGAAGTATAGAGCTCATTGAGGTTTTCCGTATCATTGGTAATACGGGTCACAAGTCGACCAACGGGATTATTATCAAAATAAGAAATGCTCATCTTTTGTAAGTGTGTAAAAGCTTGCTCACGGATATCAAAGACTACCCGCTGTCCAATGTATTGGAGCAAATAAAATTGTAAATATCCCATTGCAAAACCAGTCACTATAATGCCGAGAAATAACAGTGCTATCTTCGTCAGAGCTTGAATGTCATAGTTTCGAAATTGCTGCATTTCCTCAGCTAAAAGTTCCCTTCCAGGTTGGCCTTCGAAGATATATCCTCCATCCTCGCGAATTGTTACCTTGCTCGGACTACTAGGATTAGCAATCATCCCATCAATGAGAAAGTGTGCATCTTCATAAACGACAATTTGTCTGACCTGTGCTAGTTGAATCTGCAAATCCAGCGGAATTTCATTAACGCTTGATAGCTCTCGTAAACGTTTGTCGCGAGTCAAGACCTCGTTGCCAATAGAGAATTCACCAGCTTGACTTGTAATCATTGGTATATGCAGGCCATTAATATGATCATCAATAGCAACTTTTATCATGTATGGTCGTGCTAATTGCGTTGCGGTAATTAACATCACTAACACTACAGTGAGAGCGAATAGATGTCGGTAAGGCTTGACATACCGCAATAAACGCATCATTAGCTTACTGTCATATGATTTACCGACACCAGTTTCTTCACTTAGGGTATACTTCATACAAGTTCACTCCCCTCTGGCAAGAAACCATCTAATTGCTGCTCTAATTGCTGCTGATGATACATATGATAATATCTGCCTTGAAGATCTAGCAACTGCTGATGTGTTCCATGTTCGACGATTGCTCCATCTTCAAGAAATAGAATGAGGTCTGCACTTTGTACCGTCGATATTCTATGGGCAATGATGATCGTAGTTCGGTCTTTCATGAAGTCTTTAAGACGTGATAAAATCCGTTCTTCGGTCTGTGTATCCACAGCGGATAAGCTGTCATCCATAACGAAAATTTGAGGATTGCGGATAATCGCGCGTGCTATGGAGATTCTTTGCTTTTGCCCACCTGACAGCGTTACACCACGTTCACCGACCAAAGTGTCATACCCATCAGGAAGTTCTAAAATGTTTTCATGAATATCGGCAATGTAAGCAGCCTTCTGAATTTCTTCAATCGAACTATTAAATGCCCCAAATGCGATGTTCTGCTGAATTGTAGTAGAAAACAAAAACGAATCCTGAGGGACGTAGCCAATCGTACTATTAAGTTCAGCCAATGGAATGTCAAATATGTCCTGGCCACCGATGAATATTGAATTTTGAGGCGGATTATATTGTCGCACCAAAAGATTGATGATTGTCGATTTTCCACATCCTGTTTTTCCTAAAATTGCTGTCGTCGTTCCAGCTTTACATGTAAAAGAAACATTCTTAAGGACGGGTTGCAAATCTTCCCCATAGGAAAACGTAACATTTCGAAAATCAATATCCAATTGGTTTTCCCCGCTAAGTGTAGTCACATCTGTTTCAGATGTTTCAGATGTACCAGATGTTTTAGGCGCTTCAGACATAGTAGAAGTAGTATTTTGTAAGCTCAGAGGTTTTTCATTAAATTTGGATAATTCTTGATTATGGGTGTCTGCAATATCAGGTGTAACTGCCAGCAGAGCGTTAATTCGCGCTAAAGAAGCTGAGCCCCGTTGAAGCATATTGTATACCCAACCGAAGGCCATCATTGGCCATGTCAAAAGCGCAAGATACCCGTAAAAAGCAACAAAATCCCCTAAAGTAATATTCCCATCTAACACTTGAATGCTCCCATATGCGAGTACCAGTAGAAAACTAAGGGCAGCAATGAACTCCACCAAAGGGTCGAAAACACCCCATACTTTTGTTAAATGCATATTCTTTTCAAATTTATTGCGGTTTGCCACTTGAAAACGTTCAATTTCTCGCTGTTCTTGGGCAAATGATTTCACCACACGTATACCAGCAATATTTTCCTGAGAAACATCCGTCAAATCAGAAAAAGCCTCTTGCACCATACGAAAACGATTATGAATCAGCTTGCCAAATCGCGACACAACAATTGCTAAAAAAGGCATAGGAAGTAACGCGATAAGGGTTAGCTTCCAACCAACAGTAAGAATCATCATGACAATGGTAGCAGTACCGAGGATGACAGCATCGATTGATAGTATAATCGCAGGTCCCATAGCCATACGTATCGACTTAATGTCATTGGTCGCATGTGCCATTAAGTCACCAGTTTTCTTTTGATTATAAAAGGTAGGGGATAGCTTTAGAAAATGAGCAACTAACATATTTCTTAATTCAAACTCAAGAAATCGAGCGGCGCCATTGACGAAGAAACGCCAAAAAAACCGGAAGATAAAGATTCCGATTGCAAGGCCAATAATCTTAAAGGCAAATTCATTCAGTCGATCCGCGGAAATATAACCGCTTTGTATCTCATCGGTAAACTGTCCCAATATTCTAGGAAGTAATAATTGTAATCCATCGACAATCAATACAGCAATAATACCAAGGATATATCGGTGGTAATGTTGTTTGAGAAACCAGAACATTGTTTTGAATTCTTTTAACATGTCGCATCATTCCCTTGTTGCTAACTAAGTACTTTTATTCTAGCACAAAACCGAGAAACAAACATTTGTATTTTCCATATCGCACCTATCCATACATTATTTATATGATGATATCTGCCGTCTAAATATATAGAATAGATATATACTATTGTGATATATCTCACACATTTCGAATCATTTGTAGCATTCGTTCATGACTTACTAAAACAACATCAGAATCTGACAACAAGAGGTGTAAACATGGAAAACAACAAAAAACATACAATTGGAATGTGGAAAAAAGCAATCGTTACAGGACTAGCAGCTTCTTTATTTGCAAGTACACCTACATTTGCATTAGCGGCAACGTACCAAGTGAAGGCGGGAGATACATTATTTCTTATTAGCCAGCACAATAAAATTACCGTAGATCAACTGAAAGTTAGTAGTAGCTTAACAAGAGACCACATTTTTGTTGGGGAAGAACTGATTATTCCAGAACCATATACAGTGAAATCTGGCGATACTTTATTCTTACTAGCAAGACGCTTTGAGACATCAATGGATGCCATTACGAGAATTAATAATTTACGTACGGATATGCTTGCTGTTGGCCAAGTACTTTTGATTCCGATGAAATCACCAGCACCAGCACCAACACCAGCACCATCGCCTGCACCGCAAGTCACGACATACACAGTGGTAAGTGGAGATACCTTATGGTTAATTGCAAGCCGCAACAAGATTACAGTGGATGCATTGATGAAAGCGAATCAATTAACAAGTACTACGTTGCAAATCGGGCAGGTGCTAGTGATTCCTAATACTGCACAAGAAATCCCTCGTGTGACATATGGAACATATACGGTGAAACAAGGAGACAATAGCTGGAATATTGCTATTAATCACGGTATGCCTTTCCAAGAATTCCTTACATTGAACAAATTCACTGACAAAACGATGCTGTCTATTGGACAAGTAGTTCAAATCGCAATTTATAATATTCCAGTCCAAAATCCTGTACGTACAGACCGTGGTGCGTATCTTGATTGGTGGACAGAAGTTCAATATGTATTCCCAATCGGAGCAGTAGCGAAAGTAACAGACCTCTACACAGGATTAACTTGGAATGTAAAGAGAACAATCGGTGCGTTTCATGCGGATAGTGAGCCATTAACATTAGCGGATACGAGAATTATGCAACAAGCGTGGGGCGGGGTCTGGAGCTGGACTCCTAGACCAATTTTAGTGGAAGTGAATGGACACCGTATCGCAGCTTCTGCGAGTTCAATGCCACATTCTATTCAAGCCATAATAGATAACGGTTTTGAGGGGCATTTCGATATTCATTTCGCGAATAGTATTCGTCATGTGGACGGCCTTGTGGATGCACAACACCAAAAAGCAATCAATATTGCGGCTGGTAAATAGTCAATCAAGTATTAGTAAAAGCACAATGCTTGTAAGAATGCTATGCTTGTAAGAATGCTATGCTTGTAAGAATGCTATGCTTGTAAGAATGCTATGCTTGTAAGAATGCTATGCTATATTGTTGGAACACAATTAATGTAACAACATTCATAGTTAAAAGGGGAGACAATTGACGTCTTCCCTTTTAATTTATACAATAGCTGCATATAATGAAGACTAGTGTGAATTTTAATAAAAAAAGGTAGGGGAGACGTAATGGGTATTTTAGAAGAATTATGGATTAGTGCATATCAGTACATAACAGATATTGAAATGTGGATACGAGTCATCTCAGTTACCATCAAGATTTTGGTGATTATTGTAGGTGCGCGTATCATTGTACATGTAACACGCAAGACAATACAAGAGGTTGTAAAAAAGCGTGATAACAATCTTCTCATGATGGATGAACGACGAATTAATACCGTTAGTACACTACTCTCCAATGTAGTTGGGTACGTCGTGTACTTTATTATGGGGCTTATGATTCTAACGCAGTTCTTCGAAGTGACACCAATACTCGCAGGTGCAGGGGTCGTTGGATTAGCGGTTGGTTTTGGTGCTCAGAGTTTAGTAAAGGATGTCATCACGGGATTCTTTATTTTATTTGAAGACCAATTTGCTGTTGGTGATTTTGTGAAAGTTGGCAACTTCCATGGCACAGTCATTGATTTTGGTTTAAGGGTCACGAAAATTAAAAACTGGTCGGGGGAGATTTATATTATCCCGAATGGATCCATAGGAGAAGTAACGAACGTCTCTAAGGCAGATTCAGTCGCAGCGGTGGATATTGGAGTGGCATATGAGGAAAATGTTGGCGAAGTAAAGAAAGTATTAGAAACAATCCTTGAACAAGCAACGCAAGAGATTGAAGATATTGTTGGGGAAGTGAAGGTCATGGGTGTTCAAGAGTTAGGACCTTCGGAAGTAATTTTACGTGTAACGGCTGTTTGTAAGCCAGCAGCACATTGGGGAGTTTCTAGGGCACTCCGGGAAAAGATTAAAGAAGAATTCGATTTGCGTGGTATAGAAATTCCATACCCTCGCTTAGTCACTTATAAACGGAGTGAAGGGGCAACCCAAAACCCATAGAGAAAATAAGAAGAATCATATCATAGAGTCGAAGAAATCTATATTAAGCATAATATACGAAAAAGGATGCTCACACTACATGAGCATCCTTTTTTCACATGATAATTTCTTATCGTATTAAGTTAAAAGGTAAGAAAGAGAAACAGAAAGTTAGTAACGAACTTGTGCTGGAACTACTGCGCCTTCGTACTTCTCTTCAATAAACTGTGCAACTTCAGCGCTTAATAAAAGTTCAGCTAATTTGTTAATTGCTGCGTTTTCCTTAGATTCTGCACGAACAGCTAAAACGTTTACATAAGGAGATTCTGTACCTTCAATGATAAGAGCATCATTTGCAGGAACAAAGCCAGCTTGTAAAGCGAAATTCGTGTTAATGATTGCTAAGTCATACTCATCAATCGTAGGAGCTAATAATGATGCATCAACTTCAGTGAAGTTTAAGTTCTTAGGGTTCGCTACGATATCTTGAAGAGTCCCTTTAAGGCCAACACCTTCTGTTAACGTGATTAGACCCTTAGACTCTAATAGTGCAAGTACACGACCAACTTCGCTTACAGCGTTAGGAATTCCTACTTTTGCACCATCTTGCAATTCATTGATATCGCTAATTTTCTTAGAATATCCACCCATAGGCTCGATGTGAACACCAATTAAAGAGATGATATCGTTTCCTGATTCTGTTACATAGTTCTCTAACCAAGGCTTATGTTGGAAGTAGTTCGCATCTAAATCCCCACCAGCAAGTGTTTCATTTGGCATTGTGTAATCGTTGAATACGCGAATGTTAAGATTTACACCTTCTTTTTCAAGAAGCGGCTTAATGAACTCCAATACTTCAGAGTGAGGAACGTCCGTTGCTCCTACTGTAATTGTTACTACGTCAGTTGCTGGTTTCTTAGCGCCACCGCAAGCTACCATTGTGAAAGCAAGAGTTGCGATAAGTGCAATCGCAAAAAGTTTTTTGAAAGTGTTGTTCGTCGTCATTATGTGACCCCTCCATTATTCCTTAATACCCAATACGGTGTATATAATCCGCTGAATATTAGGTTTTTTATCGTCTGTTTTGTTTTCACTGCAATCTATATTAACGGTGGTTGACTCTTTTGGAGAGCCAGTCGCCGATTGTTTGTATAATTTGCACCATAAACACTAGCAATAAAATACAGGTATACATCACGAGTGGTTGATTCCGTTGAAACCCATACCGATATGCCATATCACCTAGACCGCCACCGCCAACTACACCAGCCATCGCTGTGTAACCAACAAGTGCAACTGCTGTAACAGTAATGCCAGCAACGAGTCCTGGTAGAGCTTCAGGAATCAGTACTTTCCATATAATCTCTCGAAGGTTTGAGCCCATTGCCTGAGCTGCCTCGATGACTCCTCGATCGATTTCGTTAATTGATGTCTCTACTAATCTTGCGAAAAAAGGTGCTGCGCCTACAGATAGGGGCACAACCATTGCTTCATAAGAGATTGCAATTCCCATAATCTTACGCGTCAGGGGAATGAGCATGATTAATAGTAGGATGAATGGTATCGAACGCAATATGTTTACGATTGAGCCGATGGTTTGGTTAAGAGTTCTATTCTCTAAGATATGTCCTTTACTTGTTAAAGCAAGTATGAGTCCGAGTGGAATCCCAATTGCTGTCGCAAGCACTGTCGGCCAGAACACCATATACAGGGTTTCATATAAAGCGACGGAAATTTGCGACCAGTTTAGATTTAGAATATCTAGCCAAAGTTGTCTAAGGTCCATTGCTAAACACCTCCATTGACACCCCTAGTTGAGTTAAATAGCTTTTCGCTTGTAGTATCTGGTCTGGAGCCCCTTCCATGGTAATCACAAGGGTGCCATATGGTGTATCTTGGATACGGTCAATCTGTCCATGGAGAATATTCACCTGTAAATCGAAATTTTTGATTAAATCACTGATGATAGGGGCACCCGTTGTTTCTCCAATGAAGGAGAGTTGTAATAAGCAATGGGAATCGGAATGCGCTGTCGCAAATTGCTCTAAGATTGCAGTAGGAACCTCTATGTTCGTCACTTGTTTCACAAATTCCCGAGCAATATTTGTCTTAGGACGACTAAAGACTTCAAGTACACTGCCAAGCTCAGCAATTGTACCGTTGTCTATCACAGCCACACGATCGCATATTTTCTTAATTACTTCCATTTCGTGAGTGATCAGGATCATTGTTAGACCCAGATTTTCATTGATATCCTTCAAAAGTTCAAGAATCGACTCTGTGGTCTTAGGGTCTAATGCAGAAGTCGCTTCATCACACAAGAGAACCTTCGGATTGTTGGCAATTGCCCGGGCAATGCCGACTCTTTGCTTTTGCCCACCACTAAGTTGAGCAGGGTAGGATTCAGATTGCTGGGTTAGTCCTACTAGTTGGATTAACTCAGCTACACGTTTTGTGATGTCAGCCTTCTTCATACCGGCGATTTCTAAAGGGTAAGCAATGTTATCTCGGACCGTACGAGAAGAAAGTAAGTTAAAGTGTTGAAAAATCATGCCAATCTCTTTGCGTTTTTCTCTTAGTTGTGACGGTGTGAGATGGGTGATTTCGTCACCATCAACGAATAAATTACCGGACGTCGGTTCTTCCAGCATATTAAAGCAACGGATTAACGTACTTTTTCCTGCACCACTATATCCAATAATCCCGAAGATTTCTCCGCGATGTATTTCTAGATTGATTTCTTTTAATGCTTCAACGGATTGACCTTTTACATGATAGACTTTTTGTAGATTTTGCACTTGAATGATTGGTTCCGTCTTCAAATCTATCATCTCCCTTACGATATAAATGACGTTGCTAATAAATAAATAAAAGCGCCCTTCAGAGAAGGGCGCATAATAATTGAGTGTCCTTTCTCATCTCTCAAAGCAAAATCGCTTTGCAGGAATTGGCACCATAGTGATTTACCATCACCGGTTGCCGGGTTTCATCGGGCCAGCCCCTCCACCTCTCTGGATAAGAGTATTCAGTTAGTTATTCAAAACTATTATTCAGAACTATTTTTCAGAACTATTATTTAGAAGTATTTTTAGAACTAGTATGAATAATAACACGATAGTTCCGATGGGTCAAGTGGAATTTATTAGTGATTTAAAATTCCTTTACGCTCGTTTTGCGAAGCTGTTTGTAAAGCGTCGTTCTCTTTGCCTAAGAGCGCATAACGAATACTGTCCGCTAAAGCATACCAGCTAGCTTCAATAATATTTTCGGAAACCCCTACAGTACTCCACGTATTTTCACCATTGCTAGATTCAATTAAGACGCGAATCTTCGCTGCTGTGCCATCCTTTTCGTCAATGACACGCACCTTGTAATCCGTCAAATGAACATTTTTCAAATCTGGGTAAATATCTTCGAGTGTCTTACGCATGGCATTGTCTAAAGCATTGACAGGACCGTTTCCTTCTGCTGCAGAAATGCACACGTTGCCATTGACGTTAAGCTTCACGATGGCATCACAAGTGACTCGTTGATCGCCCCGTTTTTCTAATAATATTTTAAAGGAATCTAACGATATCACGTCTTGAAGACCAGTGAATGCTTTTCGTAGCAATAGCTCGAAAGACCCTTCAGCAGCTTCAAACTGATACCCTTGATGCTCCAAATCTTTAATTTCTTGTACGATATTCTTTGCTTGAGGATGGTCTTTATCGACATCAATTCCCAATTCTTTTGCCTTAAATAAGACGTTACTTAACCCTGCAAGCTCAGACATTAAGACGCGGCGTTGGTTGCCAACGGTTTCTGGTTCAATATGTTCGTAAGTTTTCGCATTTTTAAGGATGGCACTGACATGCATACCACCTTTATGGGTGAAGGCACTTCTACCGACAAATGGTTGGTTGGGGTGATGCACGACATTTGCTACTTCACTGACGTAACGAGATGTCTTCGTAAGGCGTGTAATTAATTCTCCAATACAATCATAGTTAGATTTCAATTGAAGATTTGGGATAATCGAGCAAAGGTTGGCGTTCCCACAACGCTCCCCAAAGCCATTCATGGTACCTTGAATTTGTTCTGCCCCAGCATACACAGCAGCTAAAGAGTTAGCCACAGCAAGCTCTCCGTCGTTATGGGCATGGATGCCAAGGGGAGTATGTAGCTCAGCTTTCACTTTCGTGACGATTTCACTAATTTCGTGAGGTAGGGAGCCACCGTTTGTGTCACACAATGCAAGCCAATCAGCACCGCCACGTTCCGCTGCTTTTAACGCTTCGATTGCATAATCAGGGTTCGCTTTATAACCGTCGAAAAAGTGCTCTGCGTCAAAGATAACTTCTACATGCTTAGACTTTAAGAAAGCAATGGATTCTTCAATCATGCGCAGGTTTTCTTCTAATGTGGTTCGGAGTGCTTCAATGACCTGAAAGTCCCATGTTTTCCCGAAAATCGCTATCGCTTGTGCACCAGATGCAACCAGAGCATTTAAGTTCGCATCCTCCGATGGGTCGGAATAAGCCCTGCATGTGCTTCCGAAGGCCGTTAGCTTAGCGTGGGTGAAAGTTGTCGCGGACGCTTGTAAGAAGAATTCCATATCCTTCGGGTTAGAACCTGGCCATCCACCTTCTATATAAGAAATACCCAGACGATCTAGCTTTTTCGCAATTTTCAGCTTGTCTTCGCTGGATAAGCTAATGCCTTCACCTTGGGTACCATCACGAAGCGTCGTATCATAAATATAAACTTTCTTTCTCGTCATTATTGGTCACCTCTAGCCATTTAGAAATTCTCTATATTTTCTGTCAATTGTTTTCGTGTGTTCAATCAATATACCATATCTGATTATGAAAAACTACTGGAAAAACCCCCGTGCTACTAATCTACTGATATAGGAAGTAGAATTCGACTATGATATACTAGTTTTAACAAATACATACAATTTTCGCACCGAAAAGTCGTAGTTTCAGTCGAGAAAGTTCGGTTTTTAGGAACGTTGGAAGGAGATATGTAATGAAAAGAGAAACAATTACTAGGAGAGATGCACAATGATTACTATTGAATCGTTTTTATTTCAATCCGTTCCCGAAGCGATAGTATTTACAGCTTTTGCATTAGCAATGGCTGGGTATATGATTCGTGACCATCTGATGAAAGTCTTATTAGCAGGCTTTGTATCTGCTTGTATTGCAGTATCACTTTGGTTTCTAGAAGTCCCTTTTTATGTAAGATTTCTTCTTCAAATACCGCTTTTGTGGATTGTGCATTATTTTGTGTTTCGTTATCGTTTTAGCAGAGTAATGATAACAATTACAATCAGTATGGGTGTAATTATTATTGCTGAAACAATTAGTATTGAGGCAGTAACACTTGTGACGTATCTAACATTTGATGATTTGATTAATAGCAATCTATTAAGAATTATTGTACCGAGTGGAGGGTATACAGTTTTAATTTTATCTACATACATTTTAAATAGAAAACGATGGTCATTATTTAGAGGAAACTCATTTTCTCAAGAAGTCAGAAATAAAAAAGTAGATTTGTATATATTTGCTCTAATTGCTCAGTTGCTAATTGTAGTCATGTTTAACCTTAGTTTAGTAAATGGATTTTATCAACAAAGTGTACTGTTATTTAATATTATGACGTTAACTATTGTTACTTTAACACTATTATTATTATTCTTCGTGCAATACTTAATTTCTTCTGCAGAAAAGGCAGGGGAATTGGAGGCACATAAAGACTATTTGAAGAGTGTAGAAGAACTATTTGTCACAATACGGGGACAAAGACATGATTTCATTAATCATATTCAGGTGTTAAATTCATACATGAAACTCAAAAAGTACGACTTGCTCGATGAGTATATTAGTAACTTGACGACGGATGTTAGAGAGATAAGCAAAGTTCTGGTTCCAGATAATCCTACCCTAAGTGCATTATTGCAAACAAAAAGTGTATTGTTTGAACGTGATGAAATTTTATTTATGCTAGATTTAAAGGGAGACTTATCAAAAATCCCTTTAGATAAGCTTGATCAAGTAAAGGTACTTGGCAACCTATTAGATAATGCGAAAGAAGCTATATTGCAAAATCAGGTTCAAGTTAATAAAAGAAAGATATCATTAGTTATTATAGAGCAAGCAAATGAAATACAGTTTAAAGTGTCTAATCTTGAGCCGATTCTATCAAAAGAATCGATAGCGAGAATGTTTGAGATAGGATATACAACAAAAGAAAATCATACTGGTATTGGATTAGCGATTGTGAACCAGATAGTTACTAAATATCGTGGGTGTATCAAGGTTTGTAGCTCTCACGAAGAGGGTACTGTATTCGAAATTACCATTCCGAAAGAAGGGGCTGAGTTTACTGATGAAGGGAATCTCCAGAGGGATAGCGGAACATATTGCGAAACACTCCAATAAGTCCGTATCGGTAAATGTCATGGCCTATGTACTGGAAGCTCTATTAGGGGAAATAGTGAAGATAGCAGTTTTTCTTGCTATTGCTTTAGTATTCAATTGTGTAGTGGAAATGACAGCGGTTTTAGTAGGCTATATGTTGATGAGAATCTTTACTGGTGGGCCACACTGCACATCCTATATGAGATGCCTAATCTTAGGAATAGTTTCATTTACACCCCTAGCCCTAATTAGTTACAAAATAGATAGTCAGACAATTCTAGCATTTGTGGTTATTTTATCTACTCTTTTCTCAACCTTTGCCATCTTTCAATGGGTTCCAGGACATTGGCATCAAAGAAAGCTCAAAAGACCAAAGGAATATTATCAGAATGCATCAACAATATTGTTAATCATTTTTCACAGTGCATCTACTGTGATATTGCTTTCAAATAACGTAGAGTTGTATTCAGTCGGACTTGCTGTGCAGCTTGGAATAATATGGCAAGTCACTAATGTTTCCCCTATTGGTTATAAATTGGTCCATATTGCGGATCGATTTATGATAAATGCTTTTTCAATATTCCATAAAGGAGGAACTGTCCATGATGAGTCTTAAAGTGAAGTTCTATTCAATCGCTGCTAGCGTACTTGCTGTAGTTGCTGCTACAGACTTTTCAATTGCTAGCTTCGGATCATTTTACCAACCAGAGATTCCAGAAGAATTAAAGTAAGGGGAAACATATATGGATTATGAGGTGCAAGTCATCATCGCTGAAGATCATCCAGCCATACTAGAACATTTAGCATGTTTAGTCGAAAACTTCGAATCATTCAAAGTCGTTGCCACGGCAATGAACGGAGAGGATTTTGTACAGCATGTCCGGCGTTTCTGTCCGGATGTCGTATTCGTCGACATTGACTTGCCGCTCATAAACGGGTTAGAAGCAGTAAAGCAAATACAACAAGAGGGTTTTACCCCGCTTGTTGTATTTTTCACTGCTCATTTAGACCATGCCCTTGATGCTTATCAGCTCTCCGCTGTGGATTATATTACGAAACCAATTGATGAAGATAGGGTATATCGGACGTTAAATCGCTTATCCGACCAGATGAAGAAAGACCGCAGCTACATCTCTTCGATTCAAGAGGTTTTTCTTGATCCAGGACGAATCTATATAAAGGATGGCCATGGTGTTGTTTTTATTAAGCAGCAGGACATTCAATTCGTGACGAAGAAGGATAAGAAGTGTGTCATTATAACAAAGGATAAAACTTTTGAAACCAATGAAAGCATGGGAGAGATTGAGCTTAAGCTAAATAAACGAATGTTTATCCGTTCGCATAAATCGTTTATCATTAACTTAACGAAGGTACAACAAATTAGCCCTTGGGGAAAAGGGGCTTATGTGATAAACTTTGAAGGAACAACGGAAGAAGCGTATATCACCCGAGATAAAGTCCATATGATTTACAAGATATTGAACATACCGTATAAAGAAGAACACTAATGGAAATCAAAATGGAAGTCGAAATCAAACCCAGAACCTCTTAGGAGGTTTTATTTATTTCATACACGAAATTACATATAGTAGAATGAATAGATAATATGATGGGGAATTTATATAAGCAAGAGGGGGAACATATATGGAGAAACAGGAGGATATCACAACCACCACTCATAAAATCAAGCGATTTGAACGAATACTTATACCTTTTGTAATATTTACAGGGGTATTAATTACGTATTGGATTACTGATAACTTCTTATATGGGAACGAATGGAATGGCGAATGGAAGAAAGCACAAGGACTAGGAAACATAATCACACTTCATTATGAATCGGTTGAGCCACTACAAACGGTTCAATTAATATCTAAGCATGAAATTACGGGAATTTTACAAGAACGAGATACTGACGTTGGTACGGTGTATTTGTTTTCCGATAGTACTACAGAAGAAGCAGAAATCGCGGTTGGCTTTGAGAATCACGGGGGAGAAACCTATCATCTTGGTTTTGTTGGAGATGTTCGTTCATTGGAATTAACTAGCATCACGCAAATGAGTATGAATGGCTTAGAAATACTAAGAGTTTCAGGAGTCTATGGCGCAAATGCTCCTGTGACGCAGTATTATGCCATCGAGAAAGAAGTGCCACTCCCATATCTAATTGTTGACACAGGTTATACCACTGAGGTTGATTTAGACGGGGATGGAGTGATAGAGATAATCGCTCAGCATGGAACGCCAACTACAACTTCTCTATACCGTTACTATCAAGACAACTGGCAGGTAACGAATGTGAATCAAGCACTACAAGTATTATCTGTTCGATATGATGACACAAATAAAGAATTTGAAGGATACCATGATAATCACAAGACAAAGCGATATCAATTTATCACTACTGTTTCCGAAGTTGGCAAGACTAACTCAGGACTTCAAGAGATTGTAGGAAAAGATATAAATGAAGCAGTAAAGCAGGCTATTTTGTCGCATAACTCCTTTTATAAAGAGGGGGAAGTAGCGACTGCGGGGCATGTCATTCTAGATACTCAGGAAATGCCTAATGGAGATACGGTTGTATATACTATTGCTAGTTTTGGAACCTTTGGTTTTGAAAATGGTATTTTCACGAAGATTAGTGGCACTGGTAGTATTCCTACAGTCATGATATTTTCTAAGCCTAAAGACGGCAACTATGTGTTCGAAGCTTATAAGGAACCTATGGATGGTTCGTATTACGTCGACTCCTTAAAGAAATTATTCCCGAAAAGATTGCACAAACAAGTATTAGCTTCACAAGAATCGTATCAAGAAGTGATTGAACAGCTAGAACAACAAGCGAAGGAGTACTTGCAAACTATCGGACGCGAAGCAATTGTTCAAGCAAAGCATGTCGAGAAGAAGCTATCAACCATTCACGTAGAAGCTTCTAATAAGATTTTTGCAGAGCATACCAAGTTCGACCAATTTCTTAATGACTGTCCGTATTGGATTGGAACGAGAGAGCGTGTTGAAAACGGTATCCGTTATATCTACAAAACAGAGCAAACGCTAGATACGGAAGGCTTCGATGTAATAATTTTTTCAAAAACAGATGCGCACGGGAATATAATCGAGCGTAGGGAATATAAGATTGTAGGTCCAGAACCTATAGTAGTAAAAAAATAGGCATGAAATTCTGTAAATATGGTAAACGAAACTCTGTAAAGGGATAACTAGGCAATATATGATGATAGAAGGTAATAAATGATGGTAAAAGGGCTTTGCATTATGATCGCGAGGTGATTTTGGTATGAGCTACGAGGATATGGTGATGGGGGAGCTGCAGCAATGGCAAAGCAGGATGACGAAAAAGCCATCGCTAGTGGACCGCGCAACGAAGGGTATACAGCGTAAAGTAAATCGTGTAATTCCAGAGAAAGCGCACCAAGTGATTACTGCAGCTATCAAGAACATGGTGCGCGCAGTGTTGTTTGGCTCAGAGTACATTACACAAAGGCCTCGGCGCGTGGGCTCATTAGAAGAGCGCGAGGTCCTGGTGAAAGAGAAAATCTCGAAGTACAAAAAGACGGCTGCTGCCAGCGGAGCGGGAACAGGCGCCGGTGGAATCTTGCTCGGGCTTGCGGATTTTCCTATTTTACTAAGTATTAAAATTAAATTCCTTTTCGATGTTGCAAGTATATACGGTTACAATATTAGTGATTATCGGGAGCGGCTTTATGTTTTACATATTTTTCAGTTAGCTTTTTCTAGCCAGGAGAGACGAAATGAAGTCTATCAACAAATTGTTGATTGGGATCGAAAAGCGGAAGATATGCCAGTGGATATTGAATCTTTTCCTTGGCAACAGTTTCAACAGGAGTATCGCGATTATATTGATTTAGCAAAAATGTTTCAGCTTGTTCCAATTATCGGGGCGTTTGTAGGGGCATATGCGAATTATAAGCTATTAGATAAGCTCGGAGAAACAGCGATGAATGCATTTCGAATGCGGAAATTGCCTTCCTATACTTATGGGTTGTTTGACGAGTTGAAGTGAAGATTTGACGAATTACAGTAAGGAATTTATCGAGTTTCAGTAAAGAAGGGTACCAGTTAACACTGGTAGCCCTTTTCAAATGCAAGTTTATTTAATTCAAGAAAACGGCTAGGGATGATTTTCTCAAGCGCTTTTTCCCATATCGACTTTTCGATTGGTAATTGCTTTGCCAAGTATCCCATTAGAACAACGTTAGCAGCTTTAGGAGTACCACACTCCATTGCCATTTCTAAAGCGTTTATTGATTTCACTGCGACCCCAAGATTATCAAGCGTTTGAATGACCTCATTTGGGTATTGGGCGATGCCCATAATCACTGGCATTGGCTCGATAACCTGATTGCTGATAAATATTTTCCCATTGGGTTTAAGGTATTCTGCCCAACGGTACCCCTCTAAAAGCTCGAAGGCGGCAATAAAGTCGGCTTCACCCTTATCAATTGTAGGAGAGGAAATGCTATCACCAATACGAACTTGGGTTACTACGCTACCACCACGCTGGGACATTCCCTTAATCTCTGACATTTTCACATCATAATCCGCGTCAATGGCAACTTGACTCATAAGCTTACTCGCAAGTATTGTTCCTTGTCCACCGACACCAACTAATAAAATATTTAATGTATCCATTAGCAGCAGCCCCCAGTTCCACAAGATCCCTTATCAATCGCATCAAAGTTACATACATTAGAGCATAAATCGCAACCATAGCATAAAGTCTGGTTGATTTGGATTTTACCATCCTTAAGGACAATAGCCGGGCAACCGATTTGCATACAGACCTTACAAGTCTTACAGTTTTCGTTAATCGTAACTGGCTCGTACTTGTTGGTATCAACAAATATACAAGGATGTTCTACTATTATCACAGAAGGCTCGCCAACGGCCAACTCTTGTGAGATTAGATTTTGTAATTGTGTTAAATCAAATGGATGAGCTTTGAATACGCGCTCTACACCGATAGCTTTACATAATAGCTCAAGATTTACTTCACGGGCATCGTCACCCATTAATGTTTTACCACTACAAGGGTTATGCTGTTGTCCCGTCATAGCAGTGGTACGGTTGTCTAAAATCAATGTAGTCGTTTGACTGCCATTGTAGACGATATCCATTAAACCGTTGACGCCCGTATGGAGGAATGTAGAATCTCCAATGACAGCAACTGTTTTCCCTTTGAAATCAGGATTTGCAAGTTCCATTCCGTGAGCACCACCAATGCTATATCCCATACAAATCGTCGTATCCATAGCGTTGAGGGGAGCTAATGCACCAAGGGTGTAGCAGCCAATATCTCCTGAGACAACAAGCTTCATTTTCTTCAAAGTGAAGAATACACCACGGTGTGGACAACCAGGGCAAAGAACTGGTGGACGCATTGGTGCAGGTTCTGTAGCTAAATTCTCAGCAACTGCAGCTGCAGCCTCAAGGTTTGCAATCGACTCTCCAAGAATGCGCTGACGTAGGATTTGTACGCTTAACTCACCGATGTTCGGGAGCACATCTTTGCCTTTTACGTTTACGCCCATGGCACGAATCTGTTCTTCCATAAAAGGCTCTAATTCTTCAATGATGTAAAGTTCATCGACTTGACTAGCAAATTCTTGAATCATATTTTTCGGTAGCGGATAGGAGAAACCTAATTTTAGAATCGAAGCCTCAGGAAGTGCTTCCCGTGCATATTGATACGATACACCGCTAGTAATGACACCGATTTTTTTATCTTTCCATTCGATATGGTTCACAGGAGTCGTTTCACTGTATTCTTCCAATTTGCGCAAACGGTCTTCGATGACCAATCGACGTTGACGAGCGAACGCAGGAACCATTACGTATTTTTTATCATTTTTCTCATAAGGTTTGACAGGGACTTCTACACGGTCATTGATTTCAACAAGACTTAAAGAGTGGGAGATACGCGTTGTCGTTCTAAGCAGTACTGGAGTGTCAAACTGCTCACTAATTTCTAACGCAAGGCCCACCATCTCTTTCGCTTCTTGGCTGTTACTAGGCTCAAGTAATGGAATCTTTGCAAATTTCGCAAAAAAACGATTGTCTTGCTCGTTCTGTGAGCTGTGCATGCCTGGGTCATCTGCAGAAATGATGACTAGACCACCAGTAACGCCAGAGTATGTCACTGTCATTAACGGGTCAGCAGCGACGTTTAGACCTACGTGTTTCATTGCAACAAGTGCTCTAGCACCACCGATTGATGCCCCAATCCCTACTTCAAGAGAGACCTTTTCGTTCGGCGACCATTCACTATAAATGGTATCTTTGTATTTGGATATATTCTCCAAGATTTCAGTGCTTGGAGTTCCTGGGTATGCAGCTGCTACACGAACACCATATTCGTATGCTCCGCGAGCAATCGCTTCATTTCCTGACATAAGTTGCTTGGCCATTGAATTTCTCCTCCACATTTTCAATATTATATATGTTTTCTTTATCTATAAGCCAGGAGTATTAGTAAACTACTAAACTACACTAAGATGCCGTTGATCTATGACACGAACTGCTTTACCGGCGGTACGCTCAATAGACTTCGGTTCCAGTAAACGAACCTTTGCTGACACGGACAATACGGTTTTGATTTGGTCTTGCACTCTTTTCTCTAGCTTTTCTAAATCGCGGTAGTTTCCGGTAAAGAAGCTTGGATCCATTTCTACTTGTACTTCGATCGCATCTAAGTGACCTTTTCTAGTAACAATCATCTGGAAGTGGGTAGTTACGCCTTCTGTAGTTGATAGAACACTTTCAATTTGCGAAGGGAAGACGTTCACACCACGAATGACAAGCATATCGTCTGTTCTGCCCATAACTTTTTCCATTCGTAAGCTTGTACGGCCACATTCACAGGGTTCTGCTATCAACCTACTAATATCGCGTGTTCGATAGCGAATTACAGGGAATGCTTCTTTCGTTAATGATGTGAATACTAGCTCGCCCTTCTCACCAATAGGAACGGGTTTTTCTGTTACCGGATCAATGACTTCTACTAGGAAATGGTCTTCATTGATATGCATTCCGTTCTTGCAGTGGCATTCACCGGCAACTCCTGGTCCAATCAGTTCACTCATTCCGTAGTTATCTGTAGCAATAATCCCTAAACGGTCCTCAATTTCTCTGCGCATATCATCTGACCACGGCTCAGAACCAAACATTCCAATCCGCAATGATAAATCCTTACGAGGGTCAATGCCCATCTCATCCATAACTTCTACTAAATGCAGTGCATAGGTAGGCGTACAGATTAAAACGGTCGTTTTGAAGTCCTGCATTAGCATAATTTGTTTTTTCGTTTGGCCAACAGAAGCAGGTATTACTAAGGCACCTAGCTTTTCCAGTCCATAGTGTAGACCAAAGCCTCCAGTAAATAGCCCATATCCGAAGCATACTTGTGCTCGGTCCTTAGATGTTACGCCAGCATTTTCGGCAATTCTAGCAACTACTTCCGACCAAGTATCTAAGTCGCGTTTGGTATAGCCTACGACGGTTGGTTTCCCCGTTGTGCCAGAGGAAGCATGTACTCTCACAATATCATCCATATCAGCAGCGAACATATTAAACGGATAATTGTCTCGCAAAGCGTCCTTCACCGTAAATGGTAGTTTCTGAACATCATCTAAAGACTGAATATCCTTCGGCGTGATGCCAAGGGATTGAAAGGCCTCACGGTAATGTGGCACTCTTTCATAGACTCGTTCTACAGTTTCTTGTAATCGAGAGAGTTGTAGTTCTCTTAAATCTTGCTCAAATGTCATCCGCTGACAGCTCCTTTTCTAATTTATAAGAGACGCGGAAATAATAAAGCGATTTGTGGGAACACGATAAGAATGGCAATACAGACAATAATAGCAAATAAGAATGGCCATATCCCACTAAATATTTCCATGACGTTTACGTCCTTAGCTACTCCTGCTACCACATACACATTGGCACCAACTGGTGGAGTAATTACCCCCATTCCAAGTGCAAGTACAACAATTACACCGAACCATATTGGGTCATATCCTAAGGCAACAGCGACCGGATAAAAAATCGGTGTTGTCATTAACACAAGTGCTAAGCCATCGATGAATAATCCTAGTAAAAAGTACACGAACAATATTAAAATCAAAACCATAACGGGAGGTAGTGGAGCTTCTACTGCTAGACTTGCAATACTCGTCGGTAATCCAGTAATGGCGAGGAATCGACTATAGATAAAAGCAGTTGCTACTAAGAATAGAATCATTGCCGATAAGCGGATTGTTTCTTCTAGGGACTTCACAAAGCCATCCCAGCTTAAGGACCTACGTGCCACAGACACAGCTAAGGTTGCGAAAACGCCAACGGCACCTGCTTCGGTAGGTGTGAATAATTCTCCAAATAACCCACCCATAACAGCTACGAAAATCACAACGACTTCCATACCACCGGAAAATAACGCCCGTATTTTCTCTTTAAAAGGTACATAAGGACCTGCTGGTGCAGCTTCAGGATCGCGTACTGCTTTAATATATATGGTAACCATGAACGCAACCATTAACAAAATCCCTGGCAATATCCCAGCTAAGAAAAGCTTAGAAATAGATTCTCCTGTGGCTACTCCGTATAAAATGAAGATGACACTGGGAGGAATCATAACCCCTATAATAGCTGAGGAAGCAATGGCAGCTGTAGAGAATGAACGCTTGTAGTTATAACGATTCATTTCTGGTAAAGCAACGGCACTCATCGTAGCCGCTGTTGCAGTCGTTGAACCACAAATCGCACCAAAGGCTGTACATGCTACGACGGTAGCAATCGCAAGGCCACCAGGAAGGTTGCCAACAATTTTATACGTAGCATCGAAAATTTTCGAACTTAGCCCTGAATAGTACGCAATGAATCCCATCCATACGAAAAGTGGAACCACAATTAAGGAATAGGATGCAAAGTTACTATAAAGTGTTTGTGTTGCTAGCGATATCGCAGCGTTCATATTTGTAAGATAAGTGTAACCGCCCATACCAATCACTAGCATAATAAAGGCAACAGGCATTCTTAAAGATAAGAATAAGAAAAGAATTATAATCGATAATATGGCAATTTCTACTGGTGTCATGGCTGGTCTCCTTTTATAATGGCGATAAATGATTTTACCCAATCTTTACATACCACAACAGCAAGAATGAGAAATCCAAGAGCAATCAGATAAAAGACCGGGCCCATAGGAATCCCTAAATGGCCCGTTGTAAGTCCTCGATCTGACATTCTTACACCATAACTAAAGGTTTGATAAGCTAGTAATGTAGTAACTGTTAATACGAATGTGTTGGTAAAAGTGTCGACAATTCCTTGCTTGCGTTTTGATAATTTTTCGACGAAGATACTAACAAATATATGTCCCTTCGTCTGTAAGGTATGTGCTAAGCCAAGGCCAACAATAACGGCCCCTAAGATTTCAACAATTTCTACTGTCCCAGGTATTGGCTTCCATATAATTCGCATAATAATGTTCGATACGATTAAGAGCATAACAGCAACCAAAGCAATCTGAGCAATCTGAGCAAAGCGAAGGGAAATTGCCGCTATTATTCTTTCTAAAGAATTCATTGCAGAAACCCTCCCGTATTACTTAAATTCGTTTCCGTATTGTGCTGAGTATTTTTCGTCCAGTTCACGAACCTTTTTCAGGACGTCTTGACCATTGACTCCGTTTTTCGATACATCAGTAGCCCATTTGTCTTGTACATTACTGATGGCATCTAACCATTTCTTCTCTTCTTCAGGAGAAAGCTCAATGACGTTCATACCGTGTTTCTCAATTGCGTATTGAAGACCAACTATTGCATGCTCTGCTCGTAAGGTGCCATATTTTTTCACAAATTCTGCGTTGACTTCATCGAATATCTTTTGAACATCAGCAGGTAAGGAATCCCACGTCTTTTGGTTCATTACTTTTACGAAAACAATATTGTAAAGTGATGGTGCTTTAACAACGTTCTTCGTTACTTCAGCAATCTTAAAGCCTTTTAAAATATCAGTAGGTCCTAGAATACCTTTTACAATCCCAGAGTCTAGAGCTAAATATGCTTCGCTCATTGACATCGATACAGGTGTACCACCAAGTGCTTGAATAACCGGAACGGAACCGCCTGCAACACGAATTTCCATGCCTTTTACATCTTCTAATGTATTTATTGGCTTATTACTGATGATATCCCCAGGCCCAGTTGCCCAGAAGTGCATCACCTTAACATCTTTGTATTCCTTTTGGATTGCTTCGTATGTATCAAATGCTTCTTGAATTGCTAAAGAAGCGACAAGGGCGTTATCATTTTTTAAGCCTGGTAGTTCAAAAGCGGAAGTAGCTGGGAATACTCCTGGAGTATAAGAAGGTGCTGTTGTACCAATGTCGGCAATACCGTCAGATACACCTGCATAGATTTCTGTTGCTCCTAATAATGATCCACCTGGATGCAATACGATATCAATCGTGTGTGGCGTTTCTGCCTCGACACGGTTCTTAATTTCTTCTACCCAAGCCTTATGACCATCAGCAACCTGAAAGTCTTCACTTGGCCAAAAAGTAGCAAAGTTAAGCTTAATGTTTTTTCCGCCACTTTCACTGGTTGGTTTTGCTGATGAACAGCCTGTGAACACGAATGCTACCATGGAAATGATTAGCATCAAAGTTAATATTTTTCTCATTAGTGGGCCTCCCATATATCTGTTTTACCATCTCGCTTAAAAACCCAAAAGCATAACAGCTTTAAAGCGATAAAGTGATTTTTTATGATTATAACAGAAGACGAGCTCCTTTGTCAGTCCTTTTTTTCAAAATAGTTAGAATTTTAAGAGAAAAAAAGAAAAAGAGCCATTTGGCTCTTTAGTACAGAAAAATATAGATTTTGCTATGTTATAGGACATCAAATGGAAGAAATAATCTTAATATGTCAATTATGTTGATATCTTTAAGGATCAACTATAATTGATAGACCTGTGCACCCTTTAATACATTGACTTGGTTAGCCAAAAGCGTTTCAATTGCCTTTTCGACGGTTTCTACACGGAACACAACTAGCGCTTCGTTGTTCTTTTTCTCTAGAAACGCATATAAGTATTCGATGTTAATCGAGTTATCATCAAGAATTTGTAGCACTCGGCTTAGTCCACCCGGTTGATCGTCAATCTCTACCGCAATTACATCCGTCTCACTGACTGTAAATCCTTTGCCTTTGAGTACATCATAGGCTTGATCTGGCTTATTAACAATCAATCGTAAAATTCCAAAATCAGTAGTGTCTGCAATCGACAATGCACGGATGTTGATACTGTTATCACCTAATGTCTTCGTTACATCTGCTAATCTACCAGACTTGTTTTCAAGAAACACAGAGATTTGTTTGACTAACATAAGCATCACCTTTCTTATGGGGTTTTCTTTATAGGTTTCTTTTATCGATAATACGTTTTGCCTTGCCTTCGCTACGCTCGATTGTCTTAGGCTCTACAAGTCGAATTTTTGCTGAGATGCCTAAGATACTGTCAAGTTCCTTGCGAATCGTACGTTCTAACTCTTCCAAGCGCTTAATCTTGTCGGAGAACATGGATTCAGATACTTCCACGAGAATTTCAAGCTCATCTAAGTTACCCTTACGTTCGACGATTAGTAGGTAATGCGGCTCTGTATCACCAATTGATAGAAGGACGCTTTCCACTTGAGAAGGGAAGACGTTCACCCCGCGAATAATTAACATATCGTCAGAACGTCCAGTGACACGCGTCATTTTCACATGACTACGCCCGCACGAACATGGGTCGATTGTTAGACGGGTAATGTCGCGAGTACGGTAGCGTAGCATCGGGATACCTTCTTTAGAAATTGTCGTAATGACTAATTCACCTTCTTCGCCATAAGGAAGTACTTCTCCCGTATCAGGATTGATAATCTCCGCAATAAAGTGATCTTCAAAAATATGTAAACCATTCTTCTCATGACATTCAGCAGCCACACCTGGCCCCATGATTTCACTAAGACCATAGATATCATATGCATCAATTTGCATGCGATCCTCAATTTCCTTACGCATTTTCTCGGACCAAGGCTCAGCACCAAAGACACCGATTTTCAAATGCAAATCTTCACGGGGTATATCTGATTCTGCAAGGACCTCGGCTAAAAACAGGGCATATGAAGGGGTGCAGCATAATACAGTTGCCTGGAAATCATGCATCAGTTTGATTTGTCGTTTCGTGTTCCCGCCGGAAATCGGTACTACAGTTGCACCTAGATGCTCGGCTCCATAATGTACGCCAATTCCGCCAGTAAATAGACCATAGCCATAAGAGTTCTGTACGACACTCTCAGGGGTTGCACCGTAGGAGGTTAGAGCGCGGGCCATAAGTTCTTTCCAGACCTCAATATCACCTTTGGTGTATCCAACCACCGTAGGATTGCCAGTTGTACCCGAGGAAGCATGTAAACGCACAATATCTTTCTTAGTAGCAGCAAAAAGACCAAACGGATAGTGGTCACGCAAATCCTGTTTCGTTGTAAACGGGAGTTTTTGTAAATCTTCTAAGGATTGGATGTCAGCAGGTTTGATGTTCAAATCATCAAATTTTTGACGATAAAAAGGAACGTTATCGTAAATACGTGTAAGCATTTTCTGCAATTTCTGTAATTGCAACGCTTCCAGATTCGACCGTTCCATTGTCTCTATTTCTGTATTAAAATGCATAAAAATCCCCTCTCTTTATAGAACTTTTATCTCAGCGGCGTTACGAATACTCCCACTCTACAGAATGGTTTTTCTATTCTTAAAATAGTTAGAACCATTACGTACCCTTAGGTGAAAGTAGAAGTATTCGTAACGCCAAGCTTTGAACTAAGTTTTCTTTACATTTCATATGAACTTAAAACTCTGTAATTCTACAAAAAGAGAGGTTATCCTGCCAGTTTTCTGACTTTTTTGAAAAATTATTTTATTTAAGCTGCGGAAGGTTTAAGATTCAATCCATTCTAGTTCGATGACATCGCCGGTCTTAATCGATGCATCGAAAGTAGCTGGCATATGATTCAGGGTCATTCGCAGTCGACTAGAATCCTTTGGTTTCTTCGACATAATATCTATATATTTAAATATATCGTTAAACATGATTTGAATATGCTCTTTACGTATGATTGAAATCGAGTCCAGATCTTTTACGCGTGAATCCAGTTTTGCTGGCGCACCATTTAACGTTACACTTATGCCTGGGTGCTTCATCGTAATCGTCTCTTGATTCACACGGACAGAAACCTCGAAGCTCCGTAGTAATTCTGGTTCCACAACATCAGTGATTGAAAGCTCCTTAGCAGTCGTATTGCGAACTTCAATTTGGTCACCTTCGCGCACCCTTTGGCGTAATGTACCTACTTGGTCATTGATATATATAGTGCGGGAATCTGTGCTACTACCTGGGAATCGCTTCTCTTGTCCGTTGATAGTAACGGTCATGTCCTTATTGGAGAAATCAAAGTCCGTAACACCACATGCTTCCATCGCTTCTTTAACGGTTGAAGGTGGATAGCAGAGAAACTGATCACGATCTTGCAAAGGTGTGCTTAACTCTGTAGCTTGACCATTCTTGAACAATAATACCGGTAGCTCTTTACGTTCTCGATTGTAATAAATTGTGAGTGGTTTTAAATCTTCCATTGTTAAAATGTCTGCCAGCATTGCAGATGCATCTTGTCCGTCTTTGCCTTGTTCGACGATTAGTTCATCGCCTTCCTGTACAGGACTTTCTAATGATGCGATATTGCCGTTTAAAATGATTTTCGCTGGAGTTCCTAGCTCACCTCGTATCATGCGTAAATGGCCATTTACTTCCACGCTAAGAGCCATTCCAGGCTTACCGTGTAGCTTATTCATGTCGATGCCTGCAGCAATTAAAGCATCGCCAACAGTTAGTTTCTTTAAATCAAAGACGCGAATTTTCTTTTGATTGACAATTAAATTTATAAAATCAATTTTGTGAGACTTGGCTGACATGACAATCCCTACAGGTGTAACGGCTTCAGGGCCTTTTAATAGATTATGGTCACCAATTAAATTCTTAATCGCATCAGCACCACGTACAGCTACACGCTCTTTCGGCAAATGTAGTTGCTGTGCTAATAACTCCGGCAACAACGGAGTCATACTTCCGCCGCCTACCAACATTACCGCTTGTGGACTTTGTTTATTTAACTCTAAAATCTTCTCTGCAATTTTCTTCGCTAAGTTTTCAACAGTGCCTCGAATTTCTGAAATAATCTCTTTACTCGCAGCTTCATAAGGGAAGCCAAGCACATCTTCATAGATAACGGTTTCATTATGTAGGGAACGTTTCAGTTCTTCCGCAACGTTAAAATCTAATAGATATTTCTGGCTGATTGCTTCCGTAATCTCATCACCAGCAATCGGTACCATTGCGTAAGCGGTAACGGTACCTTCGGCGGTAAGGGCGATATCTGATGTCCCGGCACCAATATCCACTAACGCTAAGTTTAATTTGCGCATGGTAGCAGGAATTAACACGTTAATGGCTGCTATTGGCTCTAGGGTTAAGGCTGAAATCTCCAATCCTGCACGATCTAATGCCGCCTGCAAAGAATCTACAACGATTTTTGGGAGGAATGTAGCAATCACATCAATTGTCGCTTTTTCTCCAAATTGGTCGATGATACTTCCAATCGGGATATCGTCTAACGTGTACTCTACAATCGAATATCCAACACAATGATACTTCGTTTTGTCGATTCCTTCGTTTTCTTTTACAAGAATTTTCTGTGCCTGTTGCACTGCTTCTAGTTCAAATGCAACGACTTCATCTCTAGTAGTAAAAGGCTGATCTTTAATTACCCGGGAAATCTTTGTGCGTACTGTTTTTAGAGATCTTCCTGCAGCTGCTACTGAAGCATGCGTTAAAGTAATATTCGTCTGGTTTTCAATCCGTGTCTTAATTTTTTGAATGACTTCCGAAACCTTAATTACATCATGGATTTGACCGTCAAGCATCGATCGCTCTTGGTGTTCGATTACCTCACAAGCTTGAATCGACAGTTTATCTTCCTCTGGAATCGCAAGAATTCCTACGATACTTCGAGTACCTATATCTAAAGCAAATATTGGGGAATTCTGATCGTTCATATCATTCACCTCTAAACCTATTTTGTGCAATATCCATTAATTCGATAAATTTTTCATTTTACCTCTTTATTTTTCATTTTACTTGACGCCTAATCAATAAAGATGTTGATATTAGTCGATGTAGTTTCACATTTGGAATAGTAAGATTCTATAACAATTGTCCCAAATTGATATCTGTATAGAATTGCTTTGCGTATTGCATAATACATGGAATCGTGATATAATTCTAAAAATTAAGAATATGCAGCATTGCATTGCTATGAAGGAACTAAGTAAACTTAGAAAATCTACAAGGGAATAGGTGTCATTGACTGGAAGCACCTTAGACATTACTAAGTTGAAATTCACTCCTGAGCTAACGGCTGAAAGTAGTAGGCTGATCGTGCCGAGCGTTATATCGGATATTTGAGTGATTGCTATTGTTATAATAGCTATAACTCGGGTGGTACCGCGGAACCTATGTTTCGTCCCGAAATGGGATGTTTCATGGGTTTTTTTGATTCTATTTTTTCAGATATTGAGGAGGATAACCATGGTGTCAAAGAATTTATCGAGATTTGTAAGAAACTGTTTACATGATTTAAAGCCTTATGTACCAGGGAAACCAATTGAAGAAGTAAAACGTGAATTGGGTTTAACGGAAGTAATTAAATTAGCATCCAATGAAAATCCAATTGGTGCATCGGAAGCTTCTAAGGAAGCGACAAGAAAGCTCCTCGATAATAGCCATATTTATCCTGATGGTAATTGTTATGAATTAAAGCAAGCGTTAGCTCAGAAACTAAACATATCCACAGAAGAACTAATTGTTGGAAATGGATCTGATGAAATCATTAAATTACTAGCAGAAGCATTCCTAAATCAAGGGGATGAAGTGATAGCACCGACACCTTCATTTTCTGAGTATTGGTTTGCGGCAACGGTAATGAACGCAACAGTAAAAGGAATTCCTTTAAAATCGGATTTCACCTATGACGCTGATGCTATGATTGGGGCCGTTACTCCAAAAACAAAGATGATGTTCTTATGTAGTCCTAATAATCCGACAGGAACGTATTTAGCGAAAACAGAACTAGAGAAAATCCTAACAAGTATACCGAATGATATAGTAGTCGTCATCGATGAAGCGTATTTTGAGTACGCTGATGCGCAAGATTATCCTGACGGCGTTCAATATATTCAGGATTATCCAGTAGTTGTGCTACGCACGTTTTCCAAAATATATGGTCTAGCAGCGTACCGCGTAGGGTATGGAGTTGCTCATAAGGACCTAATTCATTATATTAACCGTGTAAGAGAACCTTTTAACGTCAACAGTTTTGCCCAAGTAGCTGCTGTTGCTGCTTTAGCAGATGAGAAGCATGTCCAACAAAGTAAGAAAGTTGTAGAAGATGGCAAAGCATTACTATATAAGGCATTTGAAGAATTGGGATTAACATACATTCCATCTCAAGCGAACTTCGTGTTTGTCGATACGAAGAAGGATTCTAAGCAAGTCTTTACTAAGCTATTACACCGCGGCGTAATTATCCGCACAGGTGATATATTTGGGCAACCAACGTATATTCGTGTAACATTTGGTACACAAAAAGAAAACGAAACATTCATTAAAGAATTCCGTGAAGTTCTCGCTGAGTTATAAAAAAACAGGTAAAATCATAGGAGGTAATATCATGAGTGCAGAAGAGCTAAAGAGTTTAAGAAGTAAGTTAGATGAGATTAATGTTGAGTTGTTAGAGCTTATGACAAAGAGAGCAGAGATTGTTACTGACATCGGAAAGGTTAAAGCTAAGATTGGCACAAAGCGCTTTGATCCAGTCCGTGAAAGCCAGATGTTAGAAGAATTAGTACAATTAAATAAGGGACCTTTCTCTGATGATACAATCCGTCATTTGTTTAAACAAATTTTCAAAGCATCATTAGATTTACAAAAGATTGATCAACAGAAAGAACTCCTTGTAAGCCGTAAAATTAAGCGTACAGATACAGTGATTGAAATTAAAGGTCTTACAATTGGTGGCGAGGAAAAAGTGATTATCGCAGGGCCGTGCGCTGTGGAAACCTATGAGCAAACAAGAGCTGCTGCAGAGAAATTAAAATCGCTAGGTGTTAGACTACTTCGTGGGGGCGCATATAAGCCTAGAACATCTCCTTACGACTTCCAAGGTCTTGGGGAAGAAGGGCTGCAAATTCTACGTAAAGTTGCTGACGAACTAGATATGATCGTAGTCAGTGAAATCGTGAGCCCGAATGAAATGGAAATGGCTCATAAATATATCGATATGATTCAAATCGGCGCAAGAAACATGCAGAACTTCGAATTATTAAAAGTAGCAGGTGAAGCGAATATTCCGATAATTCTAAAGCGTGGTCTTGCTGCTACATTAGAAGAATTTTTATTCGCTGCGGAATATGTAGTTTCACATGGTAATAGCCAAGTTATATTATGTGAGCGTGGAATTCGCACATATGAGCGTGCAACAAGAAATACATTAGATATCTCAGCAGTTCCAATCTTGAAGAACGAATCTCACTTACCAGTTCTTGTAGATGTAAGCCATTCCACAGGACGTAAGGACATCGTCGTCCCTACATCGAAAGCAGCTTTAGCAGCTGGAGCAGATGGAATTATGGTAGAGCATCATCCGAACCCACCAGTGGCACTATGTGATGCAGCTCAACAATTAAATCCAGAAGAAATCGAGAACCTTTGCAATCAGTTAAAACCTTTCTTACGCTAACTGAGACAGCTATAGTCGAAGTGGAGTTGCGATTGTCCTTAAAACGTGTTAGGATATGTTCAAACATCCTAAGATCGTGGAGGGTTTCCAATTGATTACTAACGAGAAAATACACCGCATTAACGAACTAGCTAAGAAATCCAAAGAGTGTGGGCTCAACCGTGAAGAGAAACAAGAACAGTTAATATTACGACAAGAATATATATTATCAGTAAGAAAATCATTACAAGCGAATTTAGACAATATTCGTTTGGTAGACTAAAAAAAGCATGGGCATCGTAAGATGCCCATGCTTTTTTTATACCAATTTCTATACATTAGGTAGTTGTTTTGTTTGTTAAATCTTAACTAAACACACAAGATATACAAAGGATGATTATGATTCATTCAGGACATCATTATAAAAGAAGGAGGTGTTGATTAATGGCTAAAGACGTATTATGTGAAGTGAACAACTGCGTATATTGGACTCAAGGAAACAAGTGTGATGCAGACTCAATTTATGTAGTGAGCCAAAAAGGAAACAGAGCTTCTTCTCAAGAAGAAACAGATTGCAAAACTTTCGAAGCTTCTATGTAATAAAGTATGGACCAGTAAAAATGGGCGCCTCTGGGGTGCTCATTTTTAATAAATTAGTGCAAAGCTAAAGGAATATGATTATTGTGATTATGGGGGTGCGGATGAAATGAGAAAAACACGAAGGCAATTTATTCAAATAGGAGCATTTATGACATGTGTTAGCTTTCTTGGAACACCGTTTTATACATATATCAAAAAACAATTTGAAATATCCGCTGAGATTTCTTTTATAAAAACACCGATGATGCATGGAAATACACTCAGTACGTATATTTCGGAAAATGGAACAATGCATTACAAATCTATATATGAATTGTAAATTGTAAGCAATGAATAAACCGTCAATATTATGTCACAATATAGAAATAAACAATACAATTATAATCATTTGATATAATGCAATATTTTTACAATAAGAGTCTTTATTCGTTTAGGGGCATATGCCACAAATAAAATTGTTTTTTTACTAAGTACTTGAAACATCATGCTTGTTTTAGTAATATAGAATATGAAATGTGAATTTTTTTCGAACATTATACGAAGTTAACTGAAAGGAAGGAGGTAAGACAAATGGCAAAATTCGATAAAAAGAAATTATGGATTATTGGAATTATAGCTGCTGTAGTTATTATCGGTGGTAGTGTAGGAGCGATCAAGTATACCTCTACAAATGCATTCTGCGTTCTATGCCATACTTATGAAGAAAACTCTTGGATGGTAGGACAGCATCCTGAAGTTAACTGTATTACTTGTCATACAAAGGGACTTATCATGGATAAGACTGTAGGGATTAAGAAAGTTTTCTTAACTGCTACTGGAATGGTAGATCCATGGCATGATAAGTTACCAGTTAAATTTAAGGAAGAAAAATGTATTGCCTGTCACTTCGAACCAGCTACTGATGAGAATAAAGATCTTATCGATAGACATGCGAAGTACACAGAAAACGTTGAAGGTTGCTTAACTTGCCACGGTAATGTGGGTCACGTTCAAGAAATCTTAAACGAAAAGTACGAATACAGTAAGCAACAACAATAATAATGATAAAATGAGAGTCACTTGATTCAATCAGGTGGCTTTCTTTTTTTACATTTATTAACACATACTTAATAACGAGGTACGTAATGTTTTGTCAGACTATAACCTAAAGCGGCTATTTATGGTAAATGTAATTTACGAATTAAATTTATTCACACAAGAAGGAAAAAACGAAAAAGAATCGAATAATTATGAATAATGCGCAACAAACTGTCAGAATAGTTTGTGAACACAGCATAAGTAGAGGAATGAATTTAGAGGAGATGAGACTAGTGGAAAAAGAAATGAAAAGAGAAACTGGATATTACGGGGAGTTTGGTGGTAGCTTTGTACCTGAGGAACTTCAAAAAGCATTGAACCATATTGAAGAATCCTTCTACAAGTATAAAGACGATCCAGAATTTATTGCTGAACTTGATTACTACAATCGTGAATATGTTGGCCGTCCTAACCCGTTGTATCTCGCAGAGCGTTTAACGGAAAAGCTTGGTGGAGCAAAGATTTATTTAAAAAGAGAAGAACTAAACCATACTGGTTCACATAAAATCAATAACGTGCTAGGACAGACATTACTAGCGAAGAGAATGGGTGCTAAGCGCGTCATTGCAGAGACAGGTGCTGGCCAACATGGTGTTGCGACAGCAACGGCATGTGCCATGTTTGGTATGGAATGTGTCATATACATGGGAGAAGAGGATACGAAACGTCAAGCATTGAATGTGTTCCGTATGGAGTTGCTCGGCGCGAAAGTCGTACCGGCTACTTCTGGAAGCAGAACGTTGAAGGAAGCAGTAGATGAGGCGCTAAAGGATCTTATGATGAATTATGAGAATACCTATTATATGCTTGGATCTGCTGTTGGTCCGCATCCCTATCCGATGATTGTACGATACTTCCAATCGATTATTGGTCGTGAGGCACGTCAACAGATTCTTGAAAAAGAAGGCAAGCTACCAGATGTCGTTATGGCTTGTGTTGGTGGTGGCAGTAACGCTATAGGATTATTTCATCCGTTTGTAGACGATAAAGAAGTGAAAATCATTGGTGTTGAACCAGGTGGAACTGGAATTGAAGATGGACTCCATGCGGCACCATTAGTTGCTGGTTCGCCAGGTCTTATCCATGGTTTCAAATGCTATGTAGTACAAGACGAACAAGGCAATCCGAAAAAGACGCATTCAATAGCTGCAGGCCTAGATTATCCCGGTGTTGGTCCTGAACACAGCTTTTTAAAAGCATCGGAACGTGGGGAATACGTGGCAGTAACGGATAAAGAAGCTCTTGATGCGTTTCAACAGTTATCGAAATTAGAAGGTATCATCCCTGCCTTAGAAAGTTCCCACGCAGTAGCGTACGCTATAAAATTAGCGCCACAAATGTCAAAAGACCAAACGATAATTGTGAATCTTTCTGGTCGTGGAGATAAAGACGTACAGCAAGTTTTTGAAATGCTTAAGAACAAGTAAAGCTTTCAAAAAGTGTACAACGTAGCTCAATACACTATAATATAACTATATACAAATGCCGGGAGTGATTCTCCCGGCCTAATTTATTTGTCCCCTGAATATTACATAACTACCAATTGTAAAAAAAATATCACTTCTATAACAAAATGTGATAAAATTATACATATATCTGTATTTTTTTGCTTAAAAATTAAGATGATAGATAGATTAGGAGAGGTTTCATGGGCAAATTTGATGTACTAACTGCTGGTGGGATGTTTGCAGGAATAACGATCTTAGCTATTGCGATGTTTATGGGAGCAGACTATCAGTTTTCTGGAATAATGGCATTCGTCAGTGCATCATCACTTTTTATCGTTGTTGGTGGTTTATTTTGTGCATTAGCAATAAACTTTACCATGAAAGAAATGAAAGGCCTTATAGGTATTATGAAACAGGCTTTCTACGAAAAGGATTTTGAAATTATTGGATTAATTCAAACGTTTGCTAATTTAGCGTCAAAAGCACGCCGTGAGGGATTACTTGCATTAGAGCAAGAAGCAGATGAGCTTGCAGATCCTTTTATAAAAAAAGGGGTTATGCTAGCCGTTGACGGTACTGAGCCAGAACTAATTAAAGAAATTATGCAGGCGGAAGTCATTGCTGTTGAAGAACGTCACCAAAAAGGTATTAATATATTAGTAAAAGGAGGAGAAATGGCTCCTGCCTTCGGTATGTTAGGTACAATTATTGGACTAGTTCTCATGCTTGGTAACCTTGAGAACCCTGATACAATTGGTCCGAAAATGGCGATTGCACTCATTACGACTTTTTATGGTTCCTTAATTGCAAACTTAGTATTCATACCATTAGCGGGCAAGCTTACGAATAAAAGTGAGCGTGAAATATTTATTCGACAAATTGCAATCGAGGGTGTTCTAGGTGTTCAATCTGGACAAAACCCTAAAATCTTAGAGGAGAAATTAAAAGCTTTCTTATCTACTGCAGAGCGAGAAATCTACGATAAGAAAGACGAGCAAGGGGAAGATGACCGTGGGTAAGCGTAAACAGGCGTCTGGTGGAGCACCCGCATGGATGGTTACTTTTTCTGACTTAGTAACATTGTTATTGTGCTTTTTCATCCTATTGTTCGCATTCTCTACGATTGATGTAGTTAAATTTAAAGCGATTTCTGATTCGTTCCGGAAGAAGAGTATTGTTGAAGGTGGGGTTAACATCATTTCTCCTGACCCACCACTGCACGCGAATACGAATGTGCCACTAGATGAGGATAAACATAGTAAAGATGAGGAACAAAAGCAAGACGAGGTTGCAGCACTTCAAGAACAACAACTAGATACGTTATATGAAGCCATTAAACAGTATCTAGAAGAGAATAAATTAGAAACCGTTATTTCTGCTAGTCGCGATGATAAAGGTGTAACTCTTGAAATTCGTGATCGTGTATTGTTTGATTCGGGACGGGCGGACATTAAGCCAGAAGGTATACCATTCCTCGCTCGTGTCGGACAGCTGATTCAGAATATGCCAAATCCTATTGAAATCGAAGGACATACAGACAACCGACCGATATCGACGGCACAGTTTCCTTCAAACTGGGAATTATCTGCTGCTCGTTCTACGAAAGTTGTTCGTTACTTCATCACACAGCATCAAATGGCCCCTGACCGTTTCACAGCGTTAGGGTTTGCAGAATTTAAGCCGATTGCATCCAATGTTACGGCCGATGATCGTGCTTTGAACCGAAGAGTTGTTATTATTGTTGGGAAGTTAACTGATGAAGAACTATTAAGTCAAAGTAGGAATTAAAATTTAGTGAATAGTATACGTAAGCAAAAAAATGCCTGACTCAAGGGTGGTTACCCCAAAGTCGGGCATTTTCGTTTATCCATTGAAAGGACAATGGAACTCTTACAACTTATGAAGGACCTTCTTGACTGTTAATAAGTTCTTCTCATCGATTTCCGGTTTGCGAGGCACTGGCTCATACATTTTCTCTGGATCTTTCATAGAGTGAGGAAGGGCCACAGGTGCATTCACAGACCATTTGTCAATCCAACTCTTCGGGATTGGTGCTTCCCGAATATCTTGATGATTCATTTCTGCCCAGAGTAATGACCAAGCTCTAGGAACAACTCTCCATAAGTCATATCCCCCGCCACCAATGGCGACCCATCTTCCTTGACAGTATGTGTGCGCTAACTGATGCACAAGCTTAGGTATTTCAGCGAATATATTAATCGTAGAATATAAGTGCGTTAAGGGATCCAGATAATGGGCATCACAACCGTTTTGGCTAATGATAATATCTGGTTTGAAATTTTCCATGACGGCTGGCAATACTTCGTACAAAGCTTCCTTAAAAGATTCATCTTCAGTAAACGGCTCTAAGGGAATATTATAAGAATATCCAAAACCATCGCCTTCCCCGCGTTCATGGATATTACCGGTTCCTGGGAATAGATACTTCCCCGTCTCGTGAAAGGAAATTGTCATGACGTTCGGATCATGATAAAAGATAGATTGCACACCATCCCCGTGATGAGCATCCGTGTCAAGGTATAGAACCTTTGCGTTATATTTTAATTGTAAGTGCTTGATTGCTATGGCAGCATCGTTATATACACAGAACCCTGAGGCTTTATCGGCGAATGAGTGGTGTAAGCCACCACCAAGGTTAAGGGCGTGATGACACTGACCTTCCATCACCATTTCTGCAGCTTGCACAGTACCACCGACGATTAGAGATGTTACTCGGTGCATATCTAAGAATGTAGGCGTATCATCTGTCCCTAAACCATATGTTGATGACATGTAGTCTGGAGTAGTAGAAGCATGCTTCACGGCATCGATATATTCTTTACTGTGAACCGTACCTAACATTTCATCAGATGGAAGCACAGGTGTAAGAATCTGATTTGACTCGATGATCTTCATAGATTGCATTAAATCTAACGTCATTTGCAAACGTACGGGATTAAAGGGATGTTCCTCGCCAAAACAATATTGATAATATAAGGCGTCATGTAGCAATAGACTCTTACCGCTCATTACATAGCCCATCCATAGATAGCCCTAACGGACCTTTCACTGTGTAACCAGCTTTCTCGATTGCAGTACAAATACGCCTTGGGTCCATGGTTTGCACGCGGAACACTAATGTCTTCTGACCTGTTTTCTTGCTTGGTTTTAGATAAACACTTGTAACATTAATATTTAAGTTTTTGAAAATCAAAGCGACTTCTGCAAGCATTCCAGGTTTATCTGTCACATCAACTTCGATATGCGAGCTTGGTTGGTTCACACCCATTAACTCAACTAATGTGTGTAGGATATCAGTTTCCGTGACAATACCTACAAGCTTTCCCTTTTGAATCACGGGGAGGCATCCAATCCTAAACTCATAAATGACACTAGCAGCATCTTCTACGAAATCCAACGGATGAGCAGTAATTACATTCGTTATCATAATATCTTTTAATTTTGTACGTTGTAATAGATCATCTTGATCTTCATTCACCAAACGGGAAGGACATACATCTCGTAAATCACGGTCAGAAATCATACCTACAAGCACTTGATTTTCTACAACAGGTAAATGACGAATTCGATTTTCTTTGGAAATTCTTAATGCGGTAGCTAAAGAGTCTTCCGGTGATGCAGTGACAACGTTCTTTTTCATGATTTCTTCGATTAACATATTTATCCCCCACTAGAACATATGTCGATTTTTAAAGCGTAAATTATCAAAGGTCTCCATCGATTCCATCGGAACATTCGGACCAATCCTTGCCATCAAGAGGTTAGCTGGATGAGAGCAAATTTCAGGGTCATCGGTTGCAAAATACTCCATCCCTACGCTACTCATAATTTTCTCCATAATTTTGCGGTAATCCCATACCGATAAACCAGTATTCTTCAAATCCCAATGCCAGTAGTATTCAGTCGATATGACAATGAAGTTATCCATTTCAGGGTCCATAAATGCGATTTTCATCATTTTCTTCGCTAGACCAAACGCGCGGTATTCCTTAGAAACTTCGATTGCACCTAATTCTAACAGATCGTCCATATTGCCTTCTGCCCATCGTTCAAAAGGGTCAGGGTAGTGGAACGTGATATAGCCGACTAATGTATTACCGTCGATGGCGCCGATAATTCTGCCTTCTGGTAGTTCGGAAATTTCAATAAGAGCAGTCTTTTGTTCTGCTGGAGTTCGGAAGGCAACTAGCTCATGGTGAAACTCTAATTCGCGAATCGTATCTGGGGCTAAAGGTCCTGCAATCGTTAGTGATTTACCGCTCCCAAGATCCACTTCCGAGGAAAAATAATTTTTATTCATTTGTTTCCTCCTTAACTGTACTATATCATAGAATACTATTGACATACTATATTAAAATGTTATATAACAGATAGTATAAGAATATAAATAAGTTAGATATTTATAGTATATTTTACCACACAAAAAGGTAGAGGAAAAGAACAGGGGGTCCATTATGGAAAAAGAAATTATTGCTGCGGTTGATACAGATTGCAACTTGAGAAGTTATGAAGAGGCTTATGAGAATTTTTCATGGGAAGAGGTTGAGAAGAACTTTTCCTGGAATGAGACGAACAAAGTAAATATCGTATATGAAGCAATTGACCGTCACGTGGAAAACGGAAATGGTGACAAAGTTGCTTTGATATACTCTGATACAAGCCGCGAACAAATCTTAACGTTTGCTGATTTAAAAGCAAAGTCCAACCAGTTTGCGAATGTGCTACGCAATAAAGGCATTGGTAAAGGTGATAGAGTCTTCATCTTCATGAATCGTAGCCCTGAGCTATACATAGCTCTACTTGGTTCGTTGAAAATCGGCGCCATTGTAGGACCACTATTCGAAGCATTTATGGAAAACGCTGTAACAGACCGCATGATGGATAGTGCTGCTGTTGCTATTATAACAACGAGCGCACTTGTTGACCGTATTGCATATAAAGACCTACCAGATTTAAAGCATGTAATCGTTACGAACTTAAATAAAGATAAGAACGAGAACGACGAAAAGACATCATTCTATGACTTTGCTGAAGAACTAACACAGGCATCTACAGAAGCAGAAGTTGAATGGTTGAATCGTGAAGATGGCATGCTGTTACATTACACATCTGGTTCTACAGGTAAGCCGAAGGGTGTTCTGCACGTTCACAATGCAATGATTCAACACTATCAAACGGCGAAATGGGTACTAGACTTCAAGCCTGGTGATGTGTACTGGTGCACGGCTGACCCAGGTTGGGTAACAGGTACATCCTATGGTACATTTGCTCCATGGCTACATGGAATTACGAACGTAATTCGTGGTGGTCGTTTCAGCCCAGAGGACTGGTATACAACGTTAGAGAAGTATAAAGTAACAATCTGGTACAGTGCGCCAACAGCGTTCCGTATGTTAATGTCAAAAGGATCAGACATTATTGAGAATTATGACTTAAGCTCGATTCGTCACATTTTAAGTGTAGGAGAACCTCTGAACGCAGAAGTTATTCGTTGGGGATTAAAGACATTTAAGAAAAGGATTCATGACACTTGGTGGATGACAGAAACAGGCGGACAAATGATCGTAAACTTCCCTAGCATGGATATTCGCCCTGGATCTATGGGTAAGCCGTTCCCAGGTATCGTTGCTACAATTGTAGACGATAGCGGAAAAGAGCTTGGTCCGAATCAAATGGGTAACCTTGCTATAAAAGCTGGATGGCCTTCCATGATGCGCAAGATTTGGAACAACGATGCGAAATACAGTGAGTATTTCCACTTCCAACCTTGGTACATCTCTGGAGACTCCGCATACAAAGATGAAGACGGTTACTTCTGGTTCCAAGGCCGTGTTGACGACGTTATTAACACAGCAGGGGAACGCGTAGGTCCATTTGAAGTAGAGAGTAAATTAGTAGAACATCCTGCCGTTGCAGAAGCTGGCGTTATCGGTAAGCCAGACCCTATGCGTGGAGAAATCATTAAAGCATTTATCTCATTACGTGCAGGCTATGAGCCAAGTGATGAGTTGAAAGAAGAGATTCGCCAATTTGTTAAGAACGGTTTAGCTGCTCACGCTGCTCCAAGGGAAATCGAGTTCAAAGACGGACTACCGAAGACTCGAAGCGGTAAAATCATGCGCCGTGTACTAAAGGCTTGGGAGTTAAACCTTCCAACTGGCGACTTGTCGACAATGGAGAAGTAATTCTAAATATAGAAAATATAACTGAACTCAGCCTGTTCTATGATTGTTATAGGCGAATGAGTTCAGTTTTTTTTCATTAGTTTCTTGATTGGTGGTACATGTTGACATAAAATGAATGATAGTAAGGTAATCTAGAAGAAATTTTGTTACATGATTTTATAGGAGTGGTGTAAGAATGAAGATCAATTTAATAATATTTGTCAGTTCAAAAGAAGAGAAGCATATCTATGAAGTGTTCATGAAAACATTTGAATCTGCTATTCGTCCGAACATAGGGGATATAATTGACGATCCTGGTTTCGACCCGAAATTCCACAATGGATATGAAGTCGTGAAAGTCACAATCAGTTATGCAAATGATGAATGCTGGGTTTCTTTAGCACCAATGGTTATAGAGCTACAGGATATAGAAGTAGCCTCTTACATGGAGAAGCTTGTGTCCAATGGATGGGTTATTGTTTCTAGAGACGAACTTGCAAAGTAGTATTGAGGATAGTCTATGTTCGCGAAGATACGGTTTGACGAAACATACTATAAAAGCACATAAAAAGCAGGTAAGATAAATTGCATCTTACCTGCCTACATGTCAGTCACTAATTGTACGTTTAATACAATCGGCTAAGCGCTTATAATCTATTATTGATTCTATAAATGCTTCGAGAAGTTCGTCTTCACCAACAGCAGTCCATTGGAGGTTATAATTACAGTTTAAAGCTAAACACCGTAAAAACTCTCTTATTGAGCGTCCGTTTCCTTCACGAAATGGGTGCAGCATATTTAGTTCAGCCATATAGAAGGCTGAATTAACAGAAAATCCTTCTAGTGTGGTATCTTTCAAATAGTTATCTGATTTTAACTTATCAAACAAATCCTTAGCACATGGCTCGATATATTGAAAAGAAGCGAAACTTGTCATTCCCTTTGAAATGTTTTCTTCTCGAAGTTTACCAGCAAAAGGATATAAATCTTGAAAGATATAATGATGAATTTTCTGTAAATGATGAAGGTCAAAAGTTCCTTTAATTGGCGTAGACTCAAGTTCTAATAACCTTTGAGCTGTATAAAGACTCTCTGCTTCATTTAAAATTTTTTCATCTTTAATGTCCAATTTATTAATTAATATATCAATGCCAGGGTAGCAATATTTAGATTTTGAAGAATCGTATTTAAAGGACATAATTTACTTTCTATATTTGCTTAAGATGTAATCAGTAATATTATTAATAGCCTGCTCGCTTGTCATTTGACCTCTTAGATATTTTGTACCATATACAACCGAACGTCTATTCATTTTAATACCTTCTACGCCAAGGGTAGCTCTGACGTTTAACATAGATTTTTTTATTCTTTCATTAGACATAAGTTTCATAGTGATTGCCCCCTTGTTTTATAATTCTCTATATATTATATTATTATATGTTGAAATGGTCAAAGTAGTTTAATGTATTCATTTATGTGGTATATGAGATTAGGCATGCAAATCAGGTACAGTAATTGGGGTTTCCCATCAAAAGATCTGCTGGAATGTAAGTACATGGAATACCTTTTTTAAAATCGCCAAGCTCCTCTGCTGTTGCGTTACTTTGAGGGACAAATGTTAATATCATAATGAAAAAGAGAATAATAATACTTTTCATATACGTTCCTCCTACTTACTTTGTTGCCTATATTATTGCTAAAACAAAGAAAATGATGTGTTTACATATCCGCCCAACTTCCCAAAATAGGATTTTTGGGTATTTTTTTGCCTCTTACAAGCACTTAGTTTTCTAAAACTTTAGAATAAAGGAATTATTGGAAGAATTATAGAATTAAGGAAGAAAGAGTTTCTAAACAGTATCAATGAGCAGTTAAACATTTTAAGTAAATCCTTAGATTGTATACGAATGAAAGAAAAGGGAGTTTTTTCATGAAAAGAATGATCATAACGACTATTTGTATAGTTCTAATTACAATGGTAATAGGATGTCAAAAGACAATTCAAGAACCTGCGCAAATAGCATTTAAAGCAGAGAATGGAACGGTATTAGCTACAGAGTATGATTTGGTAGCTAAAGAGGCAAAAACTCAAGAGATGGATGGGATCAATGAGTTCTTAATGAAATTCAAGGACCCTAAGAAACTAGCAAAAATGACAGAAGAAAATCTAGGGAAGCCTATTCATATCTACTATAAAGACGAGTTAATATCCTCACCAATTGTGAATAATACCTTGATTGACGGATGGGTAGTTGTTACTGGAATTGATGAAGAAACAGTAATGGAAATGATTCAAACAATTCAGCAGCAGTAAGGATGAATACAGAAACGAAATCTCTAATAATGGTACGAATTGACATTGAGAAGGATATCATATAAAGTGAAATGTATAGCAACCACGGGAAGGGTGACGCAACGAACATGAAGTACTAATCCTAAGATCGAAAGCTTGAACTGAAGGAATTTTAAGTAGAGAATAATTCTGCTTATTTTGTATTGCCTTCAACACAGTTTTCAGAATAGGATTGGATTTCTATAGTTGTGACCCAAGTGTTTTTATCTGTGCGTCTTACTATACCCATGCCCCTATTCTGATATAGATGGGGCATTTTTTGTCCCTAAAAAATCGAATGGGGATGACGGTATGATATTACTTGAAGCGCACAATCTTAATCATTATATAAAAGATCGACTATTATTAAATATTAATCATCTACAAATTCACAAAAATGACCGAATCGGTCTAGTAGGCCATAATGGCAGCGGTAAGACAACGTTGCTACATGTTTTAGCAAATATTATAAAACCTGATTACGGGAACGTTACGCACTATGCTTACGTGGAACTATTACCACAGCTTAAAGAGACAAAGACAACCAAAAGTGGTGGAGAAGTGACGCAAGCGTATATCAATGAAGCAATTATTAAGGCGCCTGAGCTTTTGTTAGCAGATGAGCCAACAACTCACCTTGACGCAGAGCACATTGAGTGGTTAGAAAAGAAACTCATCCAGTGGAAAGGTGCTTTCGTCGTCATATCTCATGATCGAACTTTTCTCGATGCACTATGTACTAAGATATGGGAAATTAATGAAGGTGAACTCACTGAGTACCATGGGAATTATACAGACTACATGGAACATAAAGCTATCGAACAACGTCAAAGAGAATTAGCTTATGAGAACTACATGGCGAAGAAAAAGCAGTTAGAATCAGCGATATTATTAAAGGAACAAAAAGCGGCCAAAGCGGTCAAAACTCCCAAAAACGTCAGTAATATCGAAGCTAGCAAAACAAAGCCATACTACGCACAAAAGCAAAAGAAGCTGCAAAAAAATGCAAAAGCCATAGAAACCCGATTAGAAAAGTTAGAAAAAGTAGAGCCAGTTAAAATTGTATCCGCAATAAAAATGGACCTACCAAACTGGGAGAACTTTCACTCCCGTACTATCCTTTCGGTTCAAAACAGCAAAGGTATAGTTGGCAACAGAATATTATGGGAAGAAACAAACTTCTCTGCCAAAGGCGGAGAGAAACTCGCGATTACCGGTGCAAACGGAAGTGGGAAGACCACTTTATTACACAAGCTAATCCATCAAGAAGATGGGATTCGGTTCTCCCCATCAGTGAAAATAGGCTATTTCAGTCAAACACTTAACATAATAGATAAAGAACTGTCGATTCTAGAAAATGCAAAGTCTAACTCAAAGCATGATGAGACTCTGGTTCGGACAGTACTTGCACGGTTAGGTTTTATTGGAGAGGACGTTCATAAAAAAGTTGTGGTACTAAGCGGTGGAGAACGTGTGAAAGTAGCTTTAGCAAAAATCTTCCTAAGCGATGTAAATACTCTAATACTAGATGAACCAACGAACTTCTTAGATGTTGAAGCTGTGCAAGCCTTGGAATCTCTATTGAAGGAATACGAGGGCACAGTAATTTTTGTTTCACATGACCGACGTTTTATTAAGAATTTAGCTACACGAATATTGTCCATAAAAAACGGTAAAATTGAGATTTTTGATGGAACTCTTGAACAATTTCAGCAGTTGAAAAAGCAAAATAGCAGACCCGACCAAGCGGATGAAAAACTGCTGCTTGAAATGAAAATCTCAGAAGTTTTGAGTCGATTAAGCATGAATCCAACCGAGGAATTAGAGAAGGAATTTCAGTTACTTCTACTGAAGAAGCGAGGTATGAATTGACCATTTCCAGGCGGAAGTGGTTTTTTCTATTTCAATTATAAAAGGGTTTTGTGGTTTAATGTGGAAATTACATACAATACATACAATACATACAACGGATACGAGGGATTTATCTCCTGAAATACAAACTATTGATTGGAGTTGGGACTATTTTGAAAATAAAAAGGTACTTAACTATTATTATAGTTTTATTAATCACTCTATTGGTAAGCTTAATATCTAATGGCACGCAAGAAATTCAGAAAGCTAATTATGAATTATTCACAGTAGATAGGATTAAAGAAGGCTATCACCTGTTTACTAATAAGGATGAAAATTTTATTGTAAACACATATATTAGCAAATTATCATTTGAAGAAAACGAAGAAATTGATATTTTCTCTACTTTAGAATACATAGGTAAGAAGAAAAGTGTTCAAATATGGTCAGTGGGACACTCATATTTCAACCACAATATTTTTGATGGTAGTATAAATTATCATAAAAATATTGTGTTGACTATACTAACTACCACGAGACTAATAAAAGGCGAAACCTATATTTTGCCATTTATTAAAGAGGGTAGTTATACTGATGATCCTAAAGATGAATTTTGGAAAAAGTATTATACGGAGAAAGAATTGAAATTACCGAGTGGAAACTACACTTTCACTGCTAGCACTGGTTTTTCTTTGGATGAAGATTTAAAAGAACATGTGAATTTAGAAAATAAGTTTAAGGTATCGGTACAATAAAATCGAATCTAGTCTGGTATTACGAAAGGGTAGTGATTGGTATGGTTAGGCAATTACAATTAGTATTATTATTTTCCATATTAATTAATGTCTTTTTAATCTACAAAGCATATGTAGTTTCTAACGAAAATTTGAATGCTTATAGTTTATCTTATCAATATTTCAAATCCAATCATCAGCTGTTAATACACGCCCTTAAAGATAGTTTGGAGAGCGAGCAATAAGCAAGAAAATCGCAAACTATTAAGTGAAATCTTTAGTCTGAAAAATCACACGTATCTACAAGTAGAATAAATGCAGGTGTTTTAAATGAAAAAACATATCAATATACTTTACTTTTCTTGGATTGTAATTTCTTTGGCAATCTTTAGTTATTTAACAATAAAATTCTACCCAAGGTATCTAGAGAATGAATTTCCGCTATTTACAGACTTAACAGTGCTCATTTTTTTACCCTCTTACTTTTGTTTAACTTGGTTGGCTATACATCTTATGAGTATTATTACTAAAAACAGAATACTAAACGTAATTATTACTTTTTCTATAGTAGGCATTGCTTTTGTTATTTCTATAATAGGGTTGGAGTTTAACTTACTTATGAACACAGTAATTTCTTTATTAGCCCTTTCAATAGGATCTGTACATTATTCAATAACTTTCATTTTGTTTTACTTAAGCGATTTTAATAAGAGTTTAAATAACAAATAGAGTCATAGATTTATGTTAGGATCGAGGTGAAAGCATTGTATTATCTTTACGCTTTAATATTAGCTGGTATATCTATTTTCACAGGGGAAGTTGTAACATTCATTATGCTAGGCTTTATTCTAATGGCTTTAAATAATATTCTGTATGCTCTTAAAGATATTTCTAAGAAGCTAGATTAATAACGTAGGGATCATAGGGTTTAAGATTGCTGACTACCGGCTACAAAGTTGACCATACATTTATGTAATAAGTATACTGTTGCAACAATCAAAAAAACTGGAGAGAAATCTATGAGATTCCAATGCGAGCTAGATACCCTAAGTGAATATCTAATAGAAACTGAAGAAATAGACTATAACAATACAATGATTCAAGACAAAGTCAAAGAGTTAATTGACGGACTAACTATTGAAACAGAGATTATCATGAGAGTCTTTGAGTTTGTACGTGATGAGATATCACATTCTTGGGACATTCAAAGCTCAAGAGTTACAAGAAAAGCATCAGAGGTTCTCTATTATAAAGAAGGAATTTGCTATGCAAAATCAAATTTATTGGCTGCATTATTAAGAGCAGTAAACATCCCAACAGGTTTCTGTTATCAAAAATCACATTAGGTGATACTCCAGATACAGGGTACTGTATACATGCTCTAAATGCGGTTTTTATCTCTCATTTGAGGAAATGGATTCGTATAGACTCCCGTGGTAACAAAGAAGGGATAGATGCTCAGTTCTTTATAGATGAAGAAAGAATTGCATTTCCAATTCGTGAGCAATATTTTGAAATAGATTATCCTATTATATATGCCAGACCGAATAGAAAAACGATAGAGACTTTAATCAACAACAAAAATTGCTTGGCAATGTACCAAAATGGTTTGCCATCAGATTTATAAAGATTACTAGTATCTTGAAGAAGTAGGTGGTAAGAATCAACGCATCTAAATCCATAACTTTTTATATGTCAGTTTGTTTAATCTTAATAGGTTTGAGCCTAGTAATTATGTTTGGTATAAGTTTTGCGACTGCCTTTATCGGTCTGTTTATAGGATTAAGCTAGGAGAAATTTTTGGAACAACTTCGAAAGGAGGAAACAAGTGATAGAAGACTATATCTTTTACCTTATATTACTAATAAGCTCTTTTTTAATGGTTTTAGAAGGGCTAAAAAAGCTTCGTGAAAAAAGAATAATCTACCAACAGAGACTCTCGCATCTTATCATGACAATAATAACTGCTATTTCTACTTATTTCACTTTTACAAATATGTGGGATTTCGCGGAGGCAAGAGTAATAACATCTATTTTACTTTTAGTTTTTACAACATTTATGGTATACACAATCCGTAAGTTAATGATTTCCAAGAAATACACGATATTCAATCTTTCACAATCTAAAGCAGCAGAAATGGTCGGTACAGTCTTAGTGGAGTTAGGACTGGATTTCAGTCGAATCGATGAAAATGAAAACAGCATCTATACCTTTCAAGATAGTAAAGCGACCATAAAAATAAAGGAGACTCTTTTATCGTCAGAAAATATTGAGTTGATGTTTCAACATAGTTACGATTTTTCGTTTACTGACGAGTTTATAGATATACTACGAGGAATAATTGAAGTAGAATTCCCAATGAAAAGAAGTAGACGAGGAGTCATAGAAATAATAACTGGTGTTGGTTTGTCTGTTTTAGCGGTAGTACTTTTTACAATGAATGTTCCCTTGTATGATACGTATGTAAACAAACAGGTCGCAAATGATTTTGATTTTATATACTCATATGGCTTTCATGGTAAGAGTGTTATGAATACTTATACGAATACGTATACAAAAGATTTACAAATGGCTAGCGTAAGAACTACAATCGTTTTCACAAAAGAAGAAAAAGATAGGATTTTGGCTGAACTCTTTTCTATTGATATATTGAATTATCCAGTTAGTTTTCCAGAATATATTAACATTACGCCAATTTCAAATTATACTTTAGAGGTGGGAATATTTCAAAAGAAGAAAACAGTAAATTGGACTTCAAACAACATCCCAATAAAAAGTATTAATCTAGATGGATCTTACATTTATTTTGAAGATAAAGATGCTTACCAAATGATTCAACTAATGAATTTAGTAAAACTTATTGAAGAGATTATTCAGTCAAAGAAAGAGTATCAAGATCTTCCACAAGGTATAGTAGGATATGCATATTACAACTTAACGGAGGAATTTATATGCATTTCGAATTAGGAACAATGTTAATACAATTTGCGAGTATCGTTATATTACTAGGAATAGTAGTATTAATTGTGATTCTAATGACTTTTCCTTTTAGGAAAATATTCAGAAATATAGCAAGATTAGAAACTAGGATGGATGAACTCGAAGAAATTATTAGGAACAAATTGAAATAAAGAGAATATTGATTGGAGCTACAGAATGAAGAAACTACTGATAGTATCGCTCAGTCTTTTCGTACTTTGGTTTATTATTCACACGATTGCTATAGTCATTGACGGCCTAAATGATGATATCAACGACAATGTTGTTGCAGATGTCGGTGTGGTACTTGGTAACAAGGTTGAGCTAAATGGCGTCCCTTCTAAGAGACTAGAAGCTAGATTAGATCGAGCAGCGGAACTTTATGAGCATGCTAGCATAAGAAGCATTATCGTAAGTGGCGGAGTAGGCAAAGAGGGGTTCGATGAAGCAGAAGTCATGAGCACCTATTTAATTTCAATGGGTATTCCTGAAGAAAATATAATAAAAGATAGCAATGGATACAACACACATCTTACAGCGGTAAATTCGAAGTTAATCATGGATGAGTTAGAGCTTGAATCAGTGGTAGTCATTACACAATACCATCATATAACGAGAACAAAACTAGCATTTAAGAAAATTGGATTCAAAGAAGTATATTCGGCACACGCTAGAATCTTTGAACTAAGGGACATATATGCTATTGCAAGGGAATTTCTAGCGTACTATAAATACTTACTAAAATAGGATGGAGGAGTTGAGAGACATGATTCCTAATTTCATATCATTGAGTCGAATCATCTTATCTCTGAGCCTATTTCTTATTACACCGTTCAGCCAAGCGTTTTATCTCATTTATATATATTGCGGAATTAGCGATATGCTAGATGGATTTCTTGCAAGGAAGATGGGAACGGAAAGTAGATTTGGTGAAATATTAGATTCTATTGCAGATATGGTCATGGTAGCTGTTCTTCTTGTAATCCTTTTTCCAATAATAAAACCTTCTGAACTAATTATTTTCTGGATTATAGTGATTGCGATTATAAGATTTAGTGCAATGACTGTGGCATTAATGAAATACAATGTATTTATAAGCCTACACACCTACGGAAACAAAATAACTGGGGCGATACTATTTGTTTTTCCTTTAGTAATCCCTTATGTACCTATGAATTTTTTGGCTTATGGGATTGTGATAGTTGCAAGTATTTCGGCTGTTGAGGAACTTTTTATACAGATAATGTCAAGAAAATTACAGGTAAATAGGAAGCACTTTTTCGACAGAAGTCTGTAATTTTATCACCCAGCTTTAAAAATTTTTAAGGATCAGATGATGGGAGATGTTTACTAAAAGAAGGAATAGTTTTCATGAAAAAACATTATAAAAAAGTTGCAGCCTGACAAACAATTGTCAGGTCTTTATGCTATTATGGAAAGAAATAACACTCCGGAGCTGATATTATGATTATTCAAATTGATCAGAGGAATATTGCAGATGAGCATATCTGTTGCGCAATTTCAGAGAAAACAGGTGAGAATTGTTCGAAGTCAAAAAAGGATTGGTTAATCGAGCGTTTCAAAGACGGTCTTGTTTTCAAAAAACTGAATGTTCGGGGAAAGGTTTTCATTGAATATATTCCCGCAGAAAAGGCCTGGTGCCCCATTGATGCAGATGGATATATGTATGTTAATTGCTTCTGGGTTTCTGGACAATATAAAGGTCAAGGTTATGGCACGTATTACTAAACGAATGTATTTCTGACTCAAGGATAAAAGGGAAAAAGGGGATTGTGATACTATCATCAAAAACAAAAAAACCTTTCCTATCAGATCCTAAGTATTTAAAATATAAAGGATTTAAAGTTTGCGATACGGCTAGCCCATATTTTGAACTTCTTTACTTACCATTTGAAGAAGAAACTTATGTGCCTAAATTCAGAGATTGCACGAAATTAGGGATTACAGAACATAAAGGAATGGTTTTGTACTATTCGAATCAATGCCCCCACACGGAAAAGTATGCAAATATAATCGCTGGGATAGCACAGAATAGAGGAGTTCCATTCTCTTTAATAAAAATCTCGACGATAGTGCAAGCACAAACCGCACCTTCTCCATTTACTACATATAGCTTATTTGATAATGGACTGTTTGTCACAAATGAAATTTTATCAGAGAAAAAGTTTAACAAATTATTAGATGATAAGGAGTCAAACAGATGACGGAAAAGGTTTTTGATTATAAAAAAGAATACAAAGAGTTCTACATGCCAAAAGACAAGCCTATGTTAATTGACGTGCCTTCCATGAACTTTATTATGGTTGATGGGAATGGGGATCCGAATGATAACCCAGAATTCGAGAATGCCGTAGAACTTCTATATGGATTATCTTATACAATTAAAATGAGTCATAAAAAAGGTAAACAACCAGAGGGATTCTTCGAGTATGTAGTTCCACCTCTTGAAGGACTATGGTGGGTAGAAGATGGCCAATTCAGCTTTGATATAAGAGATAATTGGAAATGGACGGTTATGCTTCGCCAACCTGAATTCGTCACAGAAGAAGTGTTTCAGTGGGCATGTACAGAAGTTTCCAAGAAAAAGCCAGAATTAGATATCCAACTAGCCCGATTTGAGAATTTTGAAGAAGGACTATGTGTTCAAATATTGCATAAAGGTCCTTATGAGACTGAGCCGGAATCCGTTGCCTTGATGGATGAGTTTATTCGTTTAGAAGATTTGGAAGATTGCTTACGTACAAGGGGTAAGCATCACGAAATTTACCTTTCTGACCCACGCAAAAGCAAACCAGAATCGATGAAAACCGTCATTCGCCACCCTGTTGCGCGGAAATAGTTGAAATGCCGCATTAAGAATATAGGAGATAGTGTATATGTCAATTGAAGTGATTAGTATACTTTTCATTATTAACATCATTGGGTTTATTATAATGGGCTACGATAAAAATCAATCAAGAAGAAAGGGCCAAAGAATCGCGGAAAGGACTCTGTTCTTGATAGCTGCTACTGGTGGTGCTTCTGGTATTCTACTTGGAATGAATGCCTTTCGCCACAAGACAAAGCACAAAAGCTTTACCATTGGTATTCCATTATTGCTAATACTTAATCTACTAAGCGTTACATATATTACAAAGTATATTCAAAATTAGTTTAAAGGAGCATAGCAATGGAGAAAGACAAACACGTACCACAAAATATTGATGAATATATCGCGCTCTTTCCAGAAGATGTTCAAAGCAGTTTAACAGCAATTAGAGAATTAATAAAAAGCGAAGCGCCGGAAGCAATTGAGGCAATGAGTTATCAGATGCCAACTTTTAAATTGAACGGCAATCTAGTACATTTTGCTGCTTTTAAGAACCATATCGGATTTTATCCTACACCATCAGGAATTGATCAGTTTGTTGATGAGTTAGGTGAGTATGAATGGGCAAAAGGTTCTGTTAAGTTTCCGTTAAGTAGACCTATTCCGTTCGAGTTAATTCGTAAGATTGTCCAATATAGGATGAAAGAAAATTTAGAGAAAAAGCAGGCAAAAAAATGAGAAAATATTTAATTTTTCTGTTAAGTTTTTTATTTGTTCTCACCGGTGTATTCTACACTGGGTTTAAGGTTAGTAGCTCTAGAACTTTTCAGCTTTCTGGTGAGCTAATACATAAAGTGGATACAACAGAAAAAGTCGTAGCATTAACCTTTGATGATGGTCCAACGAAAAATACGGGAGAAGTTTTGGATATATTAAAAGCGTTAGATGTAAAAGCCACATTTTTTGTCACTGGTAGAGAGATTGAAGAGAATATGGATGAGGCAAAGAGAATCGTGTTAGAAGAGCACGAACTCGGAAACCATTCTTATTCCCACCAACGAATGGTATTGAAAACCCCTTCCTTTATTGAAGAAGAGATTGATAGAACAAACGCATTAATCCGAGAAGCGGGATACCAAGGGACAATACACTTTAGACCACCTTATGGCAAGAAACTGCTTGTATTACCTATGGTGTTAAATAATAAAGGAATTAAAACAATTATGTGGGACATTGAGCCGGAGACCTATCCAGAAATTGCAGCAGACTCAAAAGAAATTATAAAACATGTAGTGGAACGTATCCAACCGGGATCGATTATTCTTTTGCATGTTATGTATGAAAGCAGAAGGGAATCGATGGAATCCATAGCAGGCATTGTTACCGAATTACAAGCACAAGGCTACGCATTCAAAACAGTTTCAGAACTAATAGAATAACAATAAAATTATTTTAAGTAAGGGTAAGCTTCAGTTTGAAAGAAGGAATATCGATGAGAAGACAAGTTGCAAGAAGCATGATGATTTTTCTATCGTTTCTTCTATTTCCTGTTACAATGTTTTATCTATCCCCTGCAATCATTATTGAAGGTGCATTTCATGGAGTGATTACAGGGAGTTTTATTGTTTTTGGCGTGTTATTACTAACTGGAGTTATCTTCGGAAGAGCATTCTGTGGATGGTTATGTCCAGGTGCGGGATTACAAGAGTGCTGTCAGACTGTAATTAATAAGACAGCAAAAGGAGGAAAACTTGATAAGATTAAATATTTCATCTGGATACCTTGGTTATCTGCAATTATTATTTTACTAATATTAGCTGGTGGTATCCATAAAGTAAATTTCTTCTATCAAATTCCCCACGGAATATCTATTGCAGAGCCAGTGGCCTATATCATCTATTATTTCTTCATTGGATTAATTGTTTTATTGGCATTTTTAGCTGGGCGAAGGGCATTCTGTCATTATGTATGTTGGATGGCTCCATTTATAATCATAGGAACTAAAATTGGCAAGATAGTAAGAATACCACAACTGCATTTAATAGCTGACAAGAATAAGTGTAATAATTGCAAATTGTGTAATAAGAAGTGTCAGATGAGCTTACACGTAGAGCAGATGGTACAGCAAAATAACATGTCTCATACTGAATGCATTCTATGCGGAGAATGTGTAGATGGGTGCAATCGTGGGGCAATCCAATTAACTTTGGGCACTTCAAAAACTAATCTTTTATTTGATGAAGCGCAAAAGCATGATCAGATTAAATACTAAGCAGGGGAGCTAATTGTAATCAAATGAAACGTATATCTTTAAGTAGCGTCTAAATATAATAATTTTTTTGAGGTGATATGAATGAAAATAAAACGATATTTCTTAGCCATGCTATTAGTATTTGCAATCAGTATAGTAGGTTGCACACCTACCAAGGATCACACAACACCGAACACACCACCTTCTGATAATCCTGAATTGGCAACAACGTGGAATGAGGAGAGGGTGTATGCTTTTCTAGAAGAAGTTAACCTGCATGTGCGTCAAATTCCATATCAAACAAATTCGAAAGAGGCAGTAATCCAGCAGTATGAACAATATTTTTCTCCAGAATTAAGCGAAACAATTTTCAATTCTCTGTACGATAAAACAGATACTGGCTGGCTTGTTCCGGATAGTGACGCGGGTTTAATTTTTGTTGTTTTAGGGAAAAGCAACGAGAGTAGTGCAACTGAATTTGAATTCAAAGAGGATTCTATACGAATCCGTGAAACTTATGATATGGGTATGTATAATGCAATTGAATATACGATCAGTTTTGATACTGGAAAGCCAATTATTACCGATTGGATTCGTGAATAGACAGCGTATTAAGGAGAAGAGTTAGAATGAAGGAAGAAATCATAGAAAGTCTACGTAGCGACTGTTCAAATTGTTTCGGACTATGTTGTGTTGGCCTTTATTTCTCAGCTTCCGAGGGATTCCCTGCAGACAAAAAGGCGGGGCAACCTTGCGTAAATCTTGAAACGGATTTCCGCTGTAAGATACATGACCTTCTATATGGCAAAGGGTACAAAGGTTGCTTATCCTTTGATTGTTTTGGTGCCGGGCAGAAGGTCTCCAAATTGACGTTCAAAGGCCAGTCATGGCGGGAACATCCTACACTAGCTAATGATATGTTTGATGCGCTGCTTATCATCACACATCTTCACGAGCTATTATGGTATTTGGCGGAGGCTCTCCATATAGAATCTATCAGCAATCTTCAAGGGCCCATCACTCAAAAGATAGAAGAGATCGTAGTGTTAACAAATCTAGAATTAGAAACGCTTAAGAAAATTGATATTATGAGCACTCGTGCTGAAGTAAATAGCATTCTACTTGAAGTCAGCGAGCATGTGCGAACTGAATCATTTAGCAATCCTTATAATCAAAGTAAACAGGAACACAAACAACATAATAAAGCTGTGCCAAGTAACAGAATGAGCAGTAACAAGATAAAACCTGGAGCAGATTTCATAGGAGCAGACCTCAGAAAGTATCATCTTAGAGGTGCTAATCTAAGAGGATTTATGCTAATCGCAGCAAATCTAGCTGGTGTAGATTTAGCAGGCGCGGACTTAATAGGTGTTGATATGCGAGATGCCAATTTACGAGGAGCAGATTTGTCTAGGAGTATTTTTCTCAATCAAAACCAAATCAATTCGGCAAAAGGGGATAAACATACGAAGATTTCGCCTTTACTACTCCGCCCTGACTATTGGGAGCAATGAAATAAGAATACATATAAATCTTAATCTGCGTAAATCCATGCAGATTTTTTTATTTTTTTAAATATTTTTTAGATTGCATTGCACAAATTACTACTAAAGTGTAAAATTACACTAAAGATATATAATTACATATAATACTCCAGCAAAAAAAACTGAAGTCAGAATCTACTTTTCAAATATAAACACAAAAAGGAGTGTGAGAACATGAACAAAGAACAAGTAATTCATCTCCTCTCAAACAAAATAAAACTCATTCGGACGGAAAAGGGATACACCCAAGACAAGATGGCTGAGATCCTCGGGATGTCGAAGAAAACTCTAGTTCAAGTCGAGAAAGGGAGAGCGGATGCTGGCTGGTCTCATGTTGTAACCCTAGTGACCCTATTTCGTAACAGTCATATACTAGAATCTGTTTTAGGAGATTCGCCGATAGAAGTAATAGAAACGATTGCCCATGAGGAAATGGTAACCCCAAAGGAAAAGACATTAGGTGGTCGAGTTTGGTGGAAAGAGATTGAATCTAATGGAGAGTTTCGTCTCCAGCAGAACATCATAAGCCAGCACTACCGGATATTAGATAGAAACGATTTTCGTTGGTATAGCTCTTTTGATAAAGATGATGCGTATATTTGTCTAAACGAGTTGGCAGAGAAATACAAGTTGGCATAGGTTTGCTGGCTTTGAAATATCTAGATCATATTCAACCTCTAGAAGTTATTGCAGAAAAAACGGAAGACAGCGTTCTGCGTGAAGTTGTTTTAGAAGCTATTATCGACATTAAGAATGACCCACATGAAAGAAATCTTAAATGGGATGTGGATTAAACAATGCTTGGAGGGAATCAAACAATGGACAATCGTACTCGTAAAAAAATCTTTGAAGAAGAGTTAGGAGCTTTAAAGCAAAAAGAATACATTACTCACGATGAGTATTCAATCATTGCTAATGCTTACGAGATTTATTCCGCAGATCGACAGCTAGCAGTTCAAAAATTACAAGGAATCCAAACCCCAAGTGAGAAAATCATCAAGCCTGTATATCAACCGAAACCGAAAAAGGTTTTAAGTGCCCAGGACATTCGTGATCGGAATATTACTTGGATATTAATCGTTGGTGTCATTATGGTATTGCTCTCAGGGGTTATTATAGCTACAAGTGCCTGGGATAATTTGAATAACATGACGAAGACAATTGGTATCAGCCTTGTTGCAGTCCTTTTCTTTGCCATCAGTTGGTTAACAGAGAATAAACTGAAAATCGAAAAGACAGCCTTTGCATTCTGGATTTTAGGAAGTTTATTCCTACCTGTTACCGTTCTTTCAATAGGTTATTTTCAATTATTCGGGACATATCTATCGATTACAGGTGAGGGGAAGTATCTACTAGGTGTCTTCGCTGTAATTCTGTGTTTTCCCGTCTATGTGTACAGTGCTCATCGCTATCAGAATAAGTTATTCACATGGATTAGTCTGACGACGTTAAGCTTGGGAATAGGATTTGCGATTGCTTCATTCTATCCTCCCGTGGATGTATTTTACCTTGGAATGATTGTATACAATTGTCTCTTGTTAGCCGGTTATATGTATTTGAAGAAAAATCAGAGATTCAAGTTATTTTTTGAGGAATTACCTTTGTTTACGCAGGTCAACCTTATTGTCAGTACGTTGTTAATGCTGAGTTTTTATAAGAGCCCAGTATTTTATGGCTTCAATATCTTACTTACGGCAGTTCTATATATGTTAATGGTCTATTCCCAAGGGAAAAAGGAATATGTGTATGTTTTTGGCGGACTCTTGGTATATGGTATCTATCAAGTTGTAGAGAATAGCATATTACAATCGTTCAACTTCTTAATCTTTGCTCTCGCTGGATTTATCTTTATCGGTTTGGAGAAGTATTTAAAGAATGACGACTCTCTGAAAAAAATCTATCAAATCCTCAGTGGCGTAGTTTCTCTGATTGCTTTTCTGTATATCAGCGCAGAAGCTATGATGATAGGAATGGGAAGCTCTTCGGTTATTCTGTTAATCTCATATCTTTTGATTGCACTGAACTATATCTATCTTGCGTATAAAACAGAGCGTATAATTTTTAGCTATCTTGCGCCCGTGTTTTTAATGGTAGCCGGTTTTCAGTCCTATCAATTGATGAAGAATTTTTATAGTTTTTTCGGGGTACCTATTCACATGTTTACACTAGCTGTTGCGATGTTCTTAGGCCTATATGTGTTTAACAAACACAAGTATTTAATCCCTATCCGTTTTAGTAGTTTACTGGTGTCTATCACAGTGATGTTTATGACGATGTTGCTTGCATTTGTAGATAGTCAATTTAGTCTGTTAACCGTAATGCTCTTAATATTTGGTATTGTGTGCTGGGTAGTTCATAAGAAATCTGATCATCCAGATCTTCAATTTATAGGGAAATGGAGTATGCCTGTTGCATGGTTTCTTGGCATCCTATCCTATTATTCCGTTGTATATCCTGATTTCCATGAATCCCATTATAGTATCTGGTTAATCTTAGCTACTGTGATTCTTTTAGGAGTTCATGAGATTTTCAGACGTAAAAGTCAAACAGAATTAGCGGAGAGTTTCTTCTATGTAGGGCATGGGGCGCTCGTCTATACCGTTGGTAATTTAATTCTGGCGCTTTCAATGGGAATCAATCAACCAATACTATTTATAGCATGTCTATTCGTCTATATATATAGTATGTACCGCACTACGATGGAATCGATGGTTAAGTATTCTCTGTACGGTGCATTTACAATGTTCACGATTACATTACTAGCCTTTATAGAGTATTGGAATCTTTCTTCCATCCACTATACGCAGGTGTTACTGTTTGCATCGGCAGGGATATTTCTTTTATGGTATCAAGTCTCTGACAGTTGGCGTAAGAGAATTATGTTCTATTTAATCCCATTCTCTTTGATTACTGTGTTATTTACGATGATCGAGACAACGTATTTCGATGTAGAGAATGTGATTACTTCTGTTCTAGCGATTATACTTTCTCTATGGATTATTAAAGCATGCAATCGCCCACTGATTAACATTTTGCCTTTAGCAGCATTCATTTACATTATGGACATCACTGTAAACGACGCTATGTTCCAATCCTATGAGAAGGCTTTCATTCTTCTAGGTACGATTTTTATCGTGAAAATCGTCGGTGAAAAGCTACAGAAGCATTTGTACAATACAAGTACGAAGAAAGACTATGAAATCATTGATTCGATCGACTGGTACACATTGACAGCATTTGTTTTAACAATTCAGATGATGTTTATCTATCAAGCAAATCTATTCCTAGCAGTCATTCCGTACTTGCTCATTCCTTACCTGTTATTCTCGCAAATCAAGCGAGTGGATGGAGCGGTTACGAAAATCGTTCAGACAATTACTGTGGTTAGCATTCTATTGCCATATTACTACTTGCTTTACCGTCTAGATGTACCAAGAATTATAGAAACAGAGCTTATAGTTCTTCCTTGGATATTGCTTGTAATCGTACTGTCAACGCGTTTGTGGTCATCACAGCAAGCATTGATGAAAAAGCTCGAGTATGGTGTTCTAGTAGCTGCAGCAATCTTTCTGCTAAACGATACACTCATACAAAACAATCCATTAGAAGGCATCATTTTAGGAATTCTATGTTTAATTTCGATTATCGGGGGATTCTATAAGAGAAAGAAGAGTTTCTTTTTCATAGGCATTGGGACTTTAGGGGTTAACGTCTTAATTAACACGCGGGAGTATTGGGGTAACTTGCCTTGGTGGGCGTACCTACTGGCTGCTGGACTGATTCTGATTGTTGTTGCTAGCTTGAATGAAATTGAGAAGAATAACGGTGGTAAGAAACCGAAGATTAACAAAGAGGTTATTATAGAGAAGTTTAAATCGTGGCAATAAATGAAAGGTGATGTTGATGAGTTTCATTCAGTCATTCCCGCCTTTACTATATGAGGATAGTCGAATATTGATCCTGGGCTCTATGCCCGGGGTTATTTCTCTTGAGGAAAATCAGTATTATGCGCATCCAAGAAACCACTTCTGGCGGATTCTATATTCCCTACTTGATGAATCATTGGAACACGACTACGATGCGAGAAAGCGATTCTTACGGGAAAAAGGGATTGGATTGTGGGATGTGTTACATTCCTGTGTTCGAGAAGGAAGCCTAGATACTAGTATTCGCAATGAATCAGTGAATGACTTGCGTTCGATCTTAGGCACTCATCCGAATATACGGGCAGTCTTCTTCAATGGTGCAAAAGCGGCCGAAACCTTCCGTAAAAAAGTCGGCTTTACTTTTGATAACATCGCGTTTATACAACTACCATCGACTAGTCCAGCGTACACCATACCTTATGAAGAAAAGCTTGAGAAATGGAAAGTCATAAAGGAGTACCTATGCTAAAAAGAAACCGTATAATGTATGCTACGTTCGTATGTATTGTCATTCTTTTAGGCCTTGCTTCTAGGGCGTTTCCTTTGGATTGGTGGGGTGACCAATATATAGGCGATGTACTATGGGCTCTGATGGTATTCTATTTATTCGCAACAGTTTTCCATAGAAAAGATACCTATTGGATTGCAGTAGTCGCTATAGGTTTTGCATTTGCCATTGAGATCAGTCAGTTGTATCAAGGGGACTGGATAAACTCCATTCGGTACACTAGAGTTGGTGGACTTATTTTAGGGTATGGATTTTTATGGTCGGATTTAGTTGCTTATATTGTAGGGGTTTCCATCGGTGCTATTTCTGATCGATATTTATATAAAAGTGAGGGGTAATATTTGATGGAACAAATTGAAGGTATGGATATACGCCCAGTTACTGATGAAGATTTGGATGAAGTATTGCACTTATTCTACCAAACGGTTCACACTATAAATGCTCAAGATTATCGGCAGGACCAGCTTGATACTTGGGCACCGCAACATCCAGATAAGGAAAAATGGTTAACTTCGTTACGAAGCAACATTGCTTATGTTATCAAACAAGACAACAAGTTAGTTGGTTTTGCGGACTTAAATCAGAGAAGATATATTGATAGATTATTCGTTCACAAAGATTACCAAAGGATGGGCATTGCAAGTTTACTGGTAACAACTCTTGAAGCTGAAGCTAAGAAATTAAAGTACAATGAAGTAATGACAGAAGCTAGTATTACTGCTAGAGGTTTTTTTGAAAAAAAGGGGTATGATACCGTTCGAATGCAAGATAAAGAGTTAAGAGGTATGTTTTTTAGGAACTATATTATGAAAAAAGAATTATAAACTACAACTTTTAAATATGATAGAATGGAATCGAAGGCAAATAATACCATGGTAATTTATGGATTTTAAGGTGGTTTCCGTTTGAATAAGAAAAAACGAAGAATATTTGTGGTAATAATTTTAATGTGGTTAGTTTTTGCAGGTACAGATTTCACACTTGCGGCTTTGGATAAGTCGCCGATCTTTGCTCTCCCAATTGTTAAGTACAAAGATGGTGGTTCAGTTGAGTTTTATGGACTAGGGTACAAAGTAATTCGATATGTGAATTTATCTGTTGAAAGTGGCCCAGTGGTTGAAAAAGTGGAATTTGGCACTTGGTTCATGAAGTTTCAGCGATAAATCTAGAATGTATTTTCCCGAACCAAGGTTCGTCTAAGATCCAGCTTGTGCTATCTTTTACGAACCCCATGTTCGGAAAGGAAGTAGTTAGGCGAAATCATTAGCTCGGCAATGGAGGAGTACTATGGAAGATATTTTTGGGATGTTGTCATCGACATTAGATTTAAGGGATACTTATCGGCTCGGTCAAAAGGTTTCCTCAGAGAATTTACTTGAGAATAAGAAGAAAGTGAATCAGATTATTTCGCTAGCAAAGAAAAATGCTAAAAGTGATAAGTGTCTTTATTGTGGAGAGAAGGTCACGAGTTTCTGTAATTCACATACTATACCTGCTTTTATTCTAGAAAATATATCAGTTGAAGGGAACTTGTATAACTTTAATAAGATGATTGGCTCACCTTTAATTAAAGATGAGGATGGTATCAATAGGTCAGGAACTTTTTATGTTATCTGCAGAGATTGTGATAGTAAGGTGTTCGCAGAATACGAAAATCCAGATAAGTACTCTACTGATCCGAGCCATAAGATGCTAGCTCAGATAGCAATGAAAAATTTCTTGAAGAATATTTATAAAAGAAAGCTTGAATTTGAAATATATAAGATAGTTAATGAACAGATGGGACTACCTTATGGTATGTTAGAGCATCAAAGTAATATTATTGAATTGGACTTGAATGAATTTACGAATGAGTATATACGAGCTAAGAAGTCAGCTGAGAAGAATAAGAGTGATGCGTATTATATGTTCTTTTGTGAACGCCTAGATTATGTTGTTCCTGTTGCCTTCCAAGGTCCGATTGCTATGTCAACTGACTTAGAGGGTGGAGTTATTAATAAGTTGTTCGATATGGATCCGAAATATAAGCTTCAGGAGCTGCATTTATGTATTTTCCCATTTAAGGAAGAAAGTCTTGTATTTATGTTTATTGATAGTCGATCGAAGAGATATAGAAAATTTTATAAGCAGTTTAGAAAGCTTTCCTTGGAAGAACAGTTAAAGGTAGTTGTATATTTAATTTTTGCGTATACAGAAGATTTCTTTATACATAAGGACTTAGATGATGAGATATTGCGTAATGAAGTATTACTTGAGATTAGCGGTAAATCGTCAATAGTTACGTCAATGATACCCTTTGTTGATGGAGATGAAGTTGTTCAACAATCTTATGATTTCAGTCAACTAAGTCAAGTTCCCAATATTTTTAGTAAAAGATATGAAGTAGGTCGCTAATGACTGTGCCTAACAATGCACTCTAGTTCGCTTTGCCTATTTTAGGTCATGCCTTCAAAGAAGCAAAGCACATTTCCAGCCCAAGATAAGAGCTATCTAGGGCTGAGAAACGTCTTTAGTGCGGGGACGTTAGAGGAAATGGCACTATTAGATTCATTAAATAGATTATTAGTATAATATAGCTTGCAAAGTGAGAAGCAGGGGTGTAATAGATTATGGCATATAACCTGGATGATATCACCAAAGAGTTCATGTTTAAAGGATTATTCTCGGAATATTTACCGTCTAATTATAACTTAGATAGTAAAAACATTAATATATTTGAGGACGTTGAAATTTCTCAAAGCTCTGATTTTATAGACCCTTACAAATATTCAATGAGCCGATTTATTGATAACGAAAAACGTAGAGTTATATATTTGCCAGAGTTAACTGCCTATTTATCAGTTGTAAAGTATATGAAAGAAAATAACATTATTAAAGAACTTGTGGATTTTTCGATTAGCGGTAATAGCTCTTTTTCAAAATTAGTACAAGCCAATGGCAAATTATCCAAACATGAGATTTCTTATTTTGGTGATTATATCGAAGATGTAGAAATGGATGATGAATTATTCGTTTCAACATATATTCCAAATGTAGTAGAAAAAATAAACAGAGCTAAAGGCGCAAAAGGTATCTTATATTTAGATATATCAAATCATTATGCAAGCATATACACACATATATTACCATCTATTTTATTGGGATATGACGAGGCAATTACTCAATTTAAAATATTCTTAAGTAATAATCAGGATGAAAGAGTAACAAGTGATTACAAAAAATATAAAGATTTAGATGAGAAAGTAAGAGCACTTAATGCAGGAAGAACCAATGGTTTACTAACAGGCACCTTAATTTCCCAGTTTATTGCAGAAGCTTTATTAACTCGTATAGATAAAGAGATTGAAAAAAGGAACATTAATTTTGTAAGGTATGCTGATGATTATGAGGTTTTTATTTACGATGAAAATGAAATAGAGAAAATTTCAACTGAAATTAGTGACACTATAGCAAAGTACCACTTTACCTTTAATAACGAAAAATCAAGATATATCCAGTTTCCTTATTATGCGGTAAAGAATTTGGAGAAAATATACAACAGATACTTGCAGTCAAATGTTGACTCACCAGAAATTATAGAGCTTTTCAATACATATTTTAGTTTGGAGAAAGAAGGAACGAAGGGTGCAGTTAGGTACTTAATAAAATCAATTGATCAAAGGATAAAAATAAAAGACAAACAACTTTATACCTCTTTTCTATTGAATGTTTTGGTTAACGACAATAGATCGTTAATAAAAGTATGTGAGCTAATTGTTAGGGAGAAAGAAAACTTGTGTTTTAAGGATGATCATATTGAGATTATAAAAAATTTGTTAAATCAATATATTGTCACAAAAAAAGAGTTGGAAGTAATTTGGTTATTATATCTATTGAAAAATTTGGGAGTTAATGCCTTAGACGAAGATACAATGATGAAAGTTATACATAGTAATAATGAATTAGCGTTAGTTATGATTATCGATGAATATAAACTCAACATAAATGATGAAATTAAAAAAGTATTAATCCAATCGGCAAAATCTTGGATACTACTATATCAGTTATTTCTAAGAGAGTATATAACAAAAGAAGAGTTCAAAGTAAAGTCGGGGATTAAAAAGAATATTGCGTTTTACTCTAGGTTAAAACACAAGCAGTTCACTCATTATAAAAGTATCAATATGGCTAATAAATAATATATTCAAATAATATTATGCCACACCCTCTAACAATGTGTATGCACTAGGGTACGGATGCAATTTTGATGCAAGAAGCTAAGCTAAGATGCCAAGCACGTAGCGACTGCCGCAACCGCATTTCTTCGCTGGGTGCAAAAGCACCGCAAAGAAGTATTTACTGTGGGTACAGCTCAGAAACGCCGCATACACGGAACGATAGGCGACAGACTCTGCGATTACCGCGCCTCCTGCGCGGATTAACAGAGCAATGATAGAATCGTATAAATTTAAGTATATGTTAAGATAACTTACTGCGCGAGGAGTTGTTAGCATTGATGAGCGAAAAAGAGAGTTGGGTTATAGCAATATTACTAGCGGTTGCCACCTTAACGATTACAGATTTATCCCCAGTCTATTCAGAAGCGTTAACACTTTACTATATTAGAGTTGGTTTGCTACTTTTAGCTGCAATATTGGGCTATTTTATAATTAATAATGTTTACAGTTTGAAAAGTGAAAAATCGCAAATAGAGAGATGGAAAGGCTTTTGCAAACAAGGTTTAGCTATGAGTATTGGAAGAATAAGTATAGCAATATTTATTTTTTTAAACTTATTGATTACTGGGGGTCAATATATTTTTTATGGTCAAAAGGTTTGGCTAACTATACTATCATTACAGTTAATAGATGTATTTGCGATAATTACTATACTAGGGGTATTTAGTTTGTTAGCAAGTGTTGTAGTGTACTACGAAATGGAAAGAAAATATAAGAATATGGAAGAGCGCAATTAGAAGAAGGTTTTTTATGGAAGTTGTGTAAATTCGCAGCGTCCTCCTGCTTTTGGTATCGAAAGCAGAGACCGTCGCCTAACAAAGCACTCGCATAAGATAATAGTATGGTAATGCTCTATACGAAGTGATGGCGCCCTACTTATGAAGATGCTAAAAAGAAATGGATTCAACGGGTAAAGGATTTAAGGGAACAAGGCGTTTATCTCGTTGAATACAATCAATTACGAGTTGGTTTAGATGATACTTATCCAGTGGGAAAAGTAGATTTAGTCTTTATGGAAAACGGTGAAAAGAAAGTAAAAAAGGATGTTCAATTGTGGTTTGCTACAAGAAATGATAAGTGGAAGTTAGGAAATTTGGATTATCGTTACGATGATATTAAAGAAGAATGGGAAGATGCTTTAAGTGGGAATCTAAACTAACGGGTAGCGTTAGCTTAATACTTTTGGGGTCATTCTGCCCACATCCACTAGCTAAGATATGGTTATCTAAATCTAGCGGACGTTGCAGAAGCCAGACGTTATATGACAGTTCCGAAGACCACACTAGATAGAAATATGGGAGCAATTATCGATTTACAAATTTTGCAAAAGATTATATGCTATTAGTAATAAAAGATTTAAGGTGGTGTGGTCATGTTAAAAGATGAAATAAAAAAGGCGATTGATGACATGCCAGAAGACTGTTCAATTGAGGATATCCAATATACTTTATATGTTCAAACGAAAGTAAGAAAAGGACTAAAAGACTTAGACGAAGGAAGATATGTGACACAGGACGAGATGGAACAGCGGTTTTCAAAATAGCTAAAGCAGTAGTATGGACTAATACGGCAATGGATGATTTAGAGCAAATAGTAAGATATATTTATCGGGACTCACCTTCATATGCTGTATCGTTTTATGATACCGTAATTGATAAAGCAAAAACGTTAAAAGAGATGTCTAAACGAGGAAGAGTAGTCCCAGAACTGGGTGATGAGCATATACAAGAAATATCTGTTCATAAATATAGAATGATCTATCAGATATCTGAAACACGAGTAGAAATAATAACATTTACTCATGGCGCAAGAGAATTAAATAACTACTTTGAGATTAGCCCACGATGATAATTGTGGGATTTTTTTGTTTGCGGATATACCCGTCATATAACAACGCATCACTACAAAGGTGCGGAAGCTATCGATGCATGAAGTGCTGCACCGTGGGTATAACATGTAGCACCTGCCGCACCACATCCCTGAGCCTACCGAGTCGGCTTGCCGAGGATAAGATAAGAGTTATCTAACCCTCGGTCTTCGCCTGTAATGCTCAGTGACGTCTGTGATGCGAGACGTTAGGCGAGACAGACTCTTCGATTACCGCACGTCCTGTGCTGATCTAAAAGATAGTATACATATATAATAATTTATAAGTAGCGGTAAAAGCGTATTAAACTAACGGGCAGTAATATTTAACTAGGTGATTGGGGTTTTATGGTAAAATGAAGGTGTTTAAGGGGAGTGGTTCAATAAATGAATGATACTTTTGTGACAAAGGTTAAGAAATTTTTAGCTTTATTATTGATTGCAGGTGTTCTTACTGGTATCTCATATCTTATTGTTTACAAAGTTTCATTGTTACCAAACGGTTATAATATTGTTCTAGTGAAAAACGATAGTATATCGTTGAAATCATTCAATATGGTAGGGATGGAAAAGAATATTATAGACGTAAATTTTTCAGAAAAAGATATTTGGAAGATTGGAGCCATAGAAGATGAAATAAAAAGACAAAAGGAATTTTTTTGGCTCTTCTTTTCTGCGGTTACTATATCTATATTTTTGTTAGTTTATAAGCTTCGTAAAAGAATGAAATTTTGGAAAGCAATTTTTGAAAGTAATATTATTATTTCTGTTTTGTTTCCAATAGTTCATATTAGTAGCTCGGTGAATAGGATAAGTAATTTAATTTCTTGATTACTGAACAAACGGGTAGCATTAGTTCAATAGGCACCATATTTCTTCGCTCGGTGCGAAGCACCACAAAGAAGGATTAATTGAAGGTACAGCTCAGAAACATCGATGATACCCGTCCGATAGGCAGGACATCACTCGCTGCGCTCAAAAGTCCTGCCTATCGTGGCGCGGGCTTTACACCCGCTGATAGGCTGCTCGCGCAAAACGCTCGCAACGACGCCTATCAACGGCTTTTGCGGACATTCCTTTGTTGTGCACGCACAACTTCGGTCACACTCGCAAATCCCGCGCCACGTTATATGCAATAGGGGCAATAAGATAGATTCAATAAAATAGGGGGATAACATTAGTGATAGAAATTCTTGAAGAGCCAATCGGAATAACATATAGATCATTAGTATCTTTGGCATTTGAAGTCTGTAATAACTTCACTTTGGTGAAAAGAGATCAATTGCCATTAAATCACAGTGGAAAAAAACTATTAACTGAACTGAAACCATATATTATTGATATAAACAAACAGGATAACTGGCCAGGAACACGTTTGTTAGGTCATTACGCAGATGTACATTATATTAGATGTTGTAAAGAAACAAAAGAGATACTTTTGGATAGAGTCGAAAGTTTGTACAGTTGGATGCAACCAAATTTACTGGAAGATTTATGCTTTTATAAAGACGAAACTGAATGGTTAATAACAGTAGCACATGAAGGTATGGGATATATCGATACAACTTTAAGAGACGAAATATTGAGATTAAGGGAAATAGAAGGATTATTGTTTTATTAAAACCATGAACAGATTTAGGAGATGAAGTATTGTGAAAAAATTTAAGAATTCATTTATTATGATTAGTTTATTATTAATATTATTAGTTTTAGCATCTTGCCAAAATAGTATGATACAAGAGCCAGCCATTAAAATATTCTATGATTCTGAAGAACTAAAGCCTATTTATTATGGAGATAGAAATAATAAAGATAAAGAAGATATTGAAGACGTGATAAAAAATGTTATGGTTGGTAAAAGATTTCTTGATTTGCCAAAAATTTATTTTGGAGAAAAAATTGAAATTGAAGCTCTGAATTTTAAAACAACTGAATTTGAAATTTATTATTATATTGTAGATGAAAGAGGCAATATTGTTTCTGACTATGACATAAATCCACTTATTTTAACTTCAATAGAAGATGGAAATCCAGAATTTATATTTGAGAAAAGAGAAGACTTGGAAAAATATTATAATTATATGGTCGAAGACAAATCCATATATTGCTTATTGATTAGAAGTAAGATAAATAAATCTTCTTTTGCATTCGCAACACTTGTATTAGGTCAGAGTAGATAATAATTATTTTTAGTTAACTAGTTTTATAATTAAGTCGCATTCTTTATAAGATGTTCAGTAAATGAAAAGTCAATCTAGACGCTATCGTCTTTGCAGCTCTACACTAGGGGTCGTCTGGCATCAATTAAGAACGCAGTAGTAAGAGAGCGGTAGGAATAGATGCAAGAAGTGATGCGGTGATGTTATTAATGATTGCTACTTTATTATTTGGATACACAAAGATTTCAACTGGAGGGGTAAGCATGGATTACGATATCAAGACAATAAAAATTGATGATGCTTTTATTTCAAATAGATGCAATTCATTTATGTGTAGTTGAGGCATTTGAATATCCTGGAGATAAAAGGTTTCATAGATTTTTTCCAATGAAAGAAGATGATTTTTATTTTGAATCGGATAGAAGTGAGAATTATACGATAATTGAAATAAGCATATTTGAAGGCAGAAGAAAGGAAACCAAGAAGAATTTATTGAGATTATTATTTGAGAGAATAGAAAAAGAACTACATATAGCCCCTAAAGATATTGAAATAACTATTATTGAAATTCCTGCAAGTAATTGGGGAATAAGAGGAGTTACAGGAGATGAATTAGCTTTAAATTATAAAGTAGATGTTTAAAGGTTATGACTCGAAATCAAGGTCAAAAGCAAGACAGATACGATCACATAACACGAGGATTGCGGATCCGGCTGTGCCCTTTACCTAACTTGTCGATTGTCATGCCTTTTGCTAATAGTGTTATATGAAGAGATCTTTATAATACGTAAAACTTTTTATTTTAAGGAGGAAAATATGAAAGAAATTCAATTCTCAATAGAAATAAATGCCTCTAAAGAAAGAGTCTGGACAACTCTTTGGGAGGATGTAACATTCCGTGACTGGGCAAATATTATTGATGAAGGCACCTACATGAAGGGAGCAATGAAAGAAGGTAATGAAATCCAGTTTATATCATCTGTAAATGGTTACGGTGTGACAAGTCTGATAGAGAAACTTAATCCGAATGAATTTGTATTATTCAGGCACGAAGCAGACACAAAAGAAAGTGGACAGCAGGAACGCGAAAAAGAGTGGACTGGTGGGACAGAAAGATATTCCCTTACCGAAAAAAATGGAGTTACTACATTAATTGTTAAAACTGATGTTCCACAAGAACAAGAAGAAACATTTAATATCAGGTTTCCCATAGCTCTGGAGCGTATAAAAACTCTAGCGGAAAAAATACAATAAGAATCTAATACTAATGATGAAGAAGGAAAGTCTATCATAATGAGTGAGAACGAAAAATATTTTTCATTCTCACTCAGCTACGCTTCGGTGAGGAGGATAAAACATGGAATATGAAGATTTTTTGGACAAGTTATCTAATCCAGCAAGAAATGCACTTGAATACGAGGGCATTAATAATTTTGAAAAATTAGCATCATTGAGAAAAAAAGAATTGCTTTCAATACATGGAATCGGCCCAAAATCTCTGCCGATAGTTATTGAATGTTTAAATAATGTAGGGATGAAATTGAGAGAATAACAAGGAAGAATTGTCGAATGGAGGAACATATGGTACAACGCCAGTCGATAATTACGCGCCATGGAGGGTTTTGGATGAACAATAGACCGAAAAGTGTATTAGAGTTCATTTTAATAATATCATTGGTATTTAACACGGCATATTTTCATTCCTACCAATCGCAGTTAGCCTTTGAAAAACGTAATAACTATTACCTACTTAACATCATATCTAGTAACACCATTTCGATTGCACGTTCTTTGGAATATTTAAAAGATGATTTAAATATAGAGGGACAAATTCCTGCAAATAGACTTGATAACTGGAACAGTGTTTTAATGCTTAGTCGTGATCTTGTTTCTATCACAAATCAAGTGCAGAGAAAACACATGAAAAATTTCAATCAAGAATTTTTAATTCTAGAACAATCCCTTGATGTAAGTGCGTTCCAAATTTATCAATTAAATAAAAAATACATCAATCAACAATCGTTTGATGAGAAAGACATAATCCAATTAGAAACATTAGCTAAAATCAATAGAATAATATATGAATTTATGATCCTTAAAGATAACAATATTGCTTTTAAACCGGAATTTATCAATGAAATCAATGAACAATTAATCGAATAAATAGTGAGAATTTTATGTGCAGAAAAGCTATGACTTATGGGGACAATTTACTCCAGAAACTGAATCTACTAATACTGAAAATGAAATTTGGGGACTAATTCATAGTAAAGAGAAATATGTGTTTTCCAGAACTCAAAAAGGGACTGATAATAAAGCAATATTCATAAATGATAATATTCTTGAAGAAATAGATGAATTAAAGAATAAGCCAGGTAAAGACATCTGGCTATATGGTGGAGCAAGTCTTATTACAACTTTTATTAATTCAGGACTTGTTGATGAATTTAGATTATCTGTTCACCCTGTTGTTTTAGGGGAAGGAAACCCTTTGTTTATTGGTATAAAACAGCGTTTGAATTTAAAAATGGTTGATACAAGAAGGTTCTCCTCGGGCGTTGTGCAACTAATCTATCACTTGAACGGAAAATAATATATTGAAAGAAACAGTCAAAAATCTGACAACCATTTCAAAGGAAAAGCAAAAAGAAGGTAAGGTTGTTTTATTCAATGAAACTTTTATGGAGTTACTAGAAAGGAAATAGAATAATGAAATTACTTAATAAAATGGTATGCCCTAGCTTAACTAATAGCGAAGGTGTCGGATTTAAACGTATTGCAGCAAGAGCCATCGTCACAAAGGGTTCGGAAATTCTGTTGATGTACACGAAGTGTTATAATGATTATAGCTTTCCGGGTGGTGGAGTTGATTCACATGAAGATCTTCACCAAGGTCTTAAGAGAGAACTACATGAAGAAACGGGCGCTATGGATATACGAATCATTTCAGAATTCGGTTACATTGATGAGACTCGCCCATATTATAAACCGGAATACGACTACATGCATATGCTATCTTATTTTTATTTTTGTAGTATAAGTGACGGTTTCGGAGAAGCTAAGTTAGAAAATTATGAAATATCCAATGGTATGAGTGCTGTTTGGATTGATATCAATGAAGCGATAGCTCATAACAGGCAGGTAATTGCTAATAAGGAAAATTCGATGGGGTTGTCTATTCAGCGCGAGACATTTGTTCTCGAGGAAGTTGCTAAATTAATCGATCAGAACGCTATTAATCAGTGCGTGCAATATATAAGCTAAGGTGCTGGTTTTTAAGAAAATAACATATGGATTAAAATTACTAAAACTCAAACAATAGAACGCTCTTGTTTGAGTTTTGTTTTTTATTATCACTGTATGTATGATAACTTTATTCCCTTAACCAATTATCGATCTTCCAGAGGCAGATTTTCCAATAAAGGGTATTAAAGGTACAAGGAAAGAAATATTTTCGGAAATCAGATGGAGATTTTATTGGCTTAGAACCTGAAGGTTCTAGGTGGTTTACCAGAGAAATCAGCAATGGTAGACTCAGCATCTTCCAAGTAGAATACTTCAAATACTGGATTATCAGGTGTCTGATAAATAGAGCGAACTAAATCATTGCTTTCAATGATTTTCTTTTTTATGTTCAAGTCATTCGAAAAAACCGCCTTACCAAATAACCTGATCCATGAGAAATCTTTAGACATAGAAGAAAACTCTACATATGGCTGGTTCTGAATTTGAGCATATACATCTTTTTGATTGGATGTGCAGAAATAAACTTTACTATCTTTCTCGAACATAAATTGAAATGGACGAACCCGTGGATAACCGTTCATATCAACAGTTGCTAAATATACTACAGGGTTATCGGATAAAAATTTTACTGTTTCGTTCATAATTATTGCCTCCTTAGGATTTAGATATAAATCGCGAAAAAAGTTTGACATCAAACTATATGTGTTTAATTTATGGGGCTATAATAATAGCCCCATGTTAATCGTAATTTTGAATTATCTTAGTGAGTATTATTGCTATCGTTTCTTTTTCTGTGGGGGAAAGATCCTTTAGACCAGTCTCGATTAGACTTTTAGAAATTGCTTCAAAAGATTCCTTAAGCTCTCTACCTTTATCTGTAAGTTTTACGAAGCTTACCCGATGATCATCGTAAGAGGTGAAACGCAGAACATAACCGAGTTTTTCAAGCTTGGTTACCAGAGCAGTCAGTGTTGACTTGTCTCTTCGAATAGCGCTTGCTAAATCCTTCATGGTCATTTGCTCAGCATTAATAAGAGCAAAAAGGATGCTTCCATGGGCAGGAACAAGCTCTTGTAAGCCATGTTTTTTTAGTTCTTGTTTAAGGAAGGTATTAGCTACTGCCCTTGCATTTGAAATAAGTGAGATTATATTATTTGTTTTCATGTTTGAATTATAGTTTGATATCAAACTAATGTCAAGAGAAAATTTTATAGAATATTAATTGTACTCCTATTGTACTAAATCGTCTGCCACTTTTTCCTTTTTTAGCAGGATATACACATATAAAAATAGAAATAATAACCAATAAAGTCGCGAAAAATATTAAAATAGCAAAAATGACATTTAGGGCAACTAGGTCCTTTTTTATTCTGTAATAAAGATATTGATTCATATCATTGGAGGAAATCGGGGTGAATTCCATTGAAAATCAGAGAAGAATATACCTGCCCATTAGAACTGACACATGATATTACAAAAGGGAAATGGAAACCGATTATATTATGGCAGTTAAGACTTGGCAACACATCACTTGCAAATCTTGAAAAGAATATACAAGGAATTAATCAAAAAATGCTAATAGAACAATTAAAAGAACTTTTGGAGTTTAGAATTATAGGTAAAAAGACATTTGATGGCTATCCACTGAAGGTTGAATATTATTTAACAGATCGTGGGAAAAAGGTGCTTGAAGCGATTACAATTATGCAAAATATAGGAATCGAACTTATGAAGGAAAACGGATTGGAAAATGTGCTAAGAATAAAAGGAATTATTGATTAAGATATAATACCCACAAAAAAGTGTGTAATTTACGGTTATGATTTGAAATATTAGAATTAATACATAAAGTTCGTAATAAGTAAATTCACAAGGAGGGCGTCACAATGAAAGAAGTAGAGAAAACAATAGGGAATTTAATTGACAAAATAGGAGTTTCTTTTATCGGGTCTGTAGATGATGAAGGATTTCCAAATATGAAAGCTATGTTACCGCCACGAAAAAGAGAGGGAATCCAGCATATTTATTTTACGACTAACACTTCGTCTATGAGAGTAAGACAATACAAAGAAAACTCAAAAGCAACGGTATACTTTTGTGATAAGCGTTTTTTCAGAGGTGTGATGTTAAAGGGGACTATGGAGGTGTTGGAAGATAACGATTCAAAGGAAATGATTTGGCGTGATGGTGACACAATGTATTATCCATTAGGTGTAACAGATCCAGACTATTGTGTTTTAAAATTCACAGCATACAAAGGACGGTATTATAGCAATTTTAAATCGAAAAATTTTGATGTGATATTTAAAGTATAGTGTTGAACACAGATAATGGCGGGTGAGGAAATCATGAATAATTCAACAGCAAAATATCCTGTTTCTGCAGAATTAGTAGAAAGTGGTAACGACTTTGAAGAATCCGCAAAAGTGGTCGAAAAACTTAGTAAAGAAAAAAACTTATATTATATTCATGCAGCAAATGAACCGCATTTAATTAATGGTGTTGGAACAGAATTCTTAGAAATAATTAACGATTTACCAAATGTTGATACAGTTTAAGAGGGGAGATCATATCGTGAATAAGGAATTATCATTAGAACAACGAGAAGAACTACTCGGAATATTGAAAGATCGTTTTGAGAAAAACATGAGCCGCCACGAAGGGCTTGAATGGTCTAAAGTACAGGCTAAGCTAGAAGTTAACATTGAAAAACTGTGGTCGCTTAGTGAAATGGAACGAACCGGCGGGGAACCAGATGTTGTAGGTCTTGATAAAGATACGGACGAATCCACATTTTATGACTGTTCAATGGAAAGTCCTAAAGGCCGCAGAAGTGTTTGTTATGACCGTGAAGCACTGGAGTCAAGGAAAGAACATAAACCAGAAAATAGTGCGATTGAAATGGCTGCTGACATGGGCATAGAGCTTTTAACGGAAGACCAATACCGCGAGCTACAGAAACTGGGAAATTTCGATACGAAAACATCGAGCTGGGTAAAGACACCTGATAACATTAGAAAACTAGGTGGGGCAATCTTTTGTGATCGTCGCTATGACACTGTCTTTATGTACCACAATGGGGCAGAATCCTACTATGCTGCCAGGGGTTTCCGTGGCGCGCTAAGGGTTTAATTAGATATATGGATCAATATACAAAAGAAGATTTAGATGAGACGCTACAAATTGTTTCGTCAGTCATCAATCGATGCGAAAAAACACAGCCAAAGTTTGCAGAAGGAACCACCCATCACACACTCCTCAAGAACAGAATTAAAGCATTATCCATTTCTAAATCATTGATAACAGACAATAAAGATATTGATATGTACACAAAAGAAGAATTGCTAGAAGCAATACGACCTATAGCTTCAATTATCAGCAAATGTGAAAAAGCTCAGCTGAAATTTATGGAGGGTACTTCTCATCATACCCGCTTTAGGAAAATGATAAAAGCAATGTATATTTCGAAATCATTGGTCACAATGAAGTTAGGTGCTAGAAACAAAAATCCAGAAGGAGGAATTATAGATGAAGTATGAATGGATGGATGAATATTTTCTTTCGAAGAAAGGGGCGCTCAAGGACTTTAAGGAAGAGTGGGGTGCAACCCGATATCTCATTGGTGGGAAAATGTTTGGATTACAAGGGACTGATAATACAAATCGAGAAGTCATTACGGTAAAATGTGAGCCATTATTCGGACAACTTTTAAGAGACCAACATGCAAATATAATACCAGGATACTATATGAATAAAGAACATTGGAACTCTGTATATCTAGACGGAGAAGTTCCAGATGATGTGCTGAAACAAATGATCGATATGTCATACGGACTGATTCTCAAGTCTTTAAGTAAGAAAATGCAAAAAGAGATACTAGAAGGTTCTGAGGTAAGCTCAAAATGACAGATACATATAAAATACGAAAAGCTGAGCAGACTGATATTCCTTGCTTAGTCAACCTACTCGGTATTCTATTTTCTATTGAACATGACTTTACTGTTGATCGATATAAGCAACAGCAAGGGCTTGAACGAATGCTAGCAGACCCAGAGCGTTGTTGTATTATGGTTTGTGAGCGCAATCATCATGTCATCGGAATGTGTACAGCCCAATTCGTTATATCTACTGCTGAGGGTGGGCTATCTTCCATTATTGAAGACCTCGTGGTAGAACAAGAGTATAGAGGAAGCGGTGTTGGGAAGAAACTGCTAAATGCTGTTGAAGATTGGTCCTTGAAAAATGGTGCAAAGAGGATTCAACTAGTAGCAGACAAGAACAATACCCCTGCTTTAGATTTTTATAAGAAAAATGGATGGAATGCAACGCAACTGATTTGTTTGCACAAAAATTATTGAGTTACAAACAGTACATACTGAATAACACTCGTGTATAAAGCTTGCTAGGTGGATAAGATAGTAGGGAAATATCTGGAGCCGGAGGCCACCTTACATGAAACTAACGCCTATCCAAGTAGCAATCGTTGCGATTCAAGTGACAGCGATTAGCATGAATTTATTTACGATCTTTATTACACAAGTCGATGATTACATGCGCCACTGGATTAATATTGTTTTAATCACTGCAATGATGATTTTAACTTTTGCCGCATCCAGTGAAGGTCGTAAGATACAAAGAAGATGACCCGACAAATATTAAATGTCGAGTCATCTTTTCATTTAATTTAATTTAATGTTATTAAGTATCCTTCCAATGTTGAAGGATTACGCCTCAACTTCAGCCTTTACTTCTTTCTTACGTTCATCTCTTGTCTCATTTAAGAAACGGTTGGTTTCAGCAACTACCACACCACTTAATCCAAGGAGTGCAATTAAGTTCGGTAACGCCATTAAACCATTCATTACATCAGAGAAATTCCAAACAAGCTCAAGTTCAGCCACAGCGCCTAAGAAAATTGCTGCAACGAAGATGTAACGGTAGAAAGGTACAGCCTTTGTACCAGCCAAGTACTCTAAGCACTTCTCACCATAGTAGCACCAGCCTAAGATGGTAGAGTAAGCGAATAAGATGATACCAATTGCAACGATATATTTCCCGATTCCTGGTAACGCCATGCTGAATGCGCTAGTTGTTAGTGCAGCACCAGTCTCACCATTGCCAAGGACTCCAGTCGTTAAGATTGCTAACGCTGTAATCGAACATACAACGATTGTATCAATGAAAGTTTGCGTCATACTTACAAGTGCTTGTCTTCCAGGGTAATCGGTTTTAGCGGCAGCAGCAGCGATCGGCGCACTACCTAGACCAGCTTCATTCGAGAATACCCCACGAGCTACTCCGTAACGAATGGCAGCACCGATACCACCACCAATCGCAGCATCCGCAGTGAAAGCATACTTGAAAATAGAAGCTAAAGCTTCAGGAATCGCAGTAAAGTTAATAAATAATACAATAAGTCCACCTGCCACATAGATAGCAGCCATAATTGGCACTAAATATGATGTTACTTTTCCAATGCTCTTAATTCCACCAAGTACTACTAATGCAGTAAATGCAACTAAAATAAGTCCTGTAACCCAAGGGGCGATATTAAATGTTCTTTCCACTGCAGCAGCTACTGAATTCGATTGAACCATATTCCCGATACCGAATGCTGCAATAGCACCGAAGATTGCGAATAAGATTCCTAACCACTTCATACCAAGTCCTTTTTCGATGTAGTACATCGGACCACCTGACATTTCACCTTTTGCGTCAGTTACACGATACTTCACCGCAAGAACTGCTTCTGCATATTTCGTTGCCATACCTACAAGACCAGTCATCCACATCCAGAAAACGGCACCAGGTCCACCCCAGAAAATCGCTGTTGCTACGCCGGCAATGTTACCAGTACCGATCGTTGCAGCAAGTGCAGTAGTGAGCGCTTGGAAATGAGAAATATCTCCAGGGCTGTTCTTGTCCTTTGTGAAAATTAACTTGTGTGCATAAATCAGCTTCCTAAACTGTAATCCTTTTAAACGGATAGTTAAAAAGATTCCAGTACCAACAAGTAGAAACAGCATTGGAGGACCCCAGACGATATCGTTTATCGCGCCGAGAAATTCCAATGCCTGTTCATTAAATGCTTGAAAAGCACTTTTGATGGATTCCACGTTTTTCATCTCCTATTCTTTTTATAAAACTTACCTAAAGAAATATCTCATTAATATATCTATAGATACCCCACCCAATATAGTACTATATTTTGAATATAGTCACAATGCAAAAAATCCGCCAAAGGGCGGATTTTTTTATATGTAACCGTGTAATGAATTACTTTTTAATTGCTGCGTTAAGATCAGCTACTAGTGTGTCTACGTCGATACCGTGAACAGCAGCGCCTTGAGCGATGTTCTCGTATCTAGCCGCAGAGCAACCTACGCAACCTAAGCCATGACTCATAAACACTTCAATAGACTCAGGGAACTTTTGAACCACTTCAGAAATAGTCATCTGTGCATTGATTTCAGCCATATTATTAATCCTCCTAATATCGTATTCGCTACATCAAAATTCATTTTACAACACAACCGATGCAAATACAACCTTTCAATAGGTTGTAAGCTGTAATTTTGCTACATTTATATGGTATACTAATGCTTATAAGATTATTAGTAATTTTACATAGATTTTTATTTCTCATTTGATGTAATGGAGGTTTTACATATGAAAGCGTTAGTGGTGTTGAATCCAAATGTATCGAAACGTTTAATTGGAAGAGCAGTGAGCCAACTTCCAGAAGTGAAGAAGGCTTTAGAGGATGGCCGTGTGATTATTGCAGGAGGTACAACCAACGGCTTTGTTGCAGAAGAAATTACAGGAAAAAGTATAGAGAAAGCCTACTATACGGCGGGCATTGTATCCGCTGGAAAAGTTACAACAACGGATGATAGTAAACGTTTGAAGCCGATTTCACTCGTCAAAGGGGAAGAGTCCACACTTCCTTGGAATGATGTGTTAACGGATTTTGTGGCAGGCGATATCTTCATAAAAGGCGGCAATGCTGTAGACTTAGAAGGAAACGTGGGCGTCCTTAGTTCTGATCGCAGAGGTGGCACGATTGGCCTAGCGTATGGTCCTGTGATTGCAAGAGGCGCACAGTTTATCTGTCCAGTAAGTCTTGAGAAATTGATTCCTGATGTACTCACAGCTTCTATTGAGTTAGGACAAGACACTTTAGACCTTGTGGCAGGACTTCCAGTAGGCCTTATCCCAGTTCCAAATGCAACAGTGATTTCAGAAATTGAGGCATTTGAAGTGTTATACGGAATCTCCGCAACCCACGTGGCGTCCGGTGGCGTCAATGGCTCTGAAGGTGCAGTTACGATTGTACTTGAGGGTGACGAGCAGCAGGTCAAGGAAGCCTTTCAATATATTGAGTCCATTAAAGATGAAGCGAAAATTGTATTAGACTAATTTTCCATGTTGACATATGAATAGTGGTATTGTACCATGTTCTAAAATATATATCGATATTGAATGAATCTTATCGAGAGTAGGTGGAGGGACTGGCCCTATGAAGCCCGGCAACCGGCAGAATGCTGCACGGTGCCAATTCCTGTAGATGAGAAAGAGTCCGTAAACCAAGCCTCTTTCTATAGAGGCTTTTTTGCATATAAGGAAGTATAATTTTCTTATCATAAAGAAAACTTAGTTCAGATGGAGTTTTTGCTCCACCTGAACTCTAGTTGCACTTATTTCGAAGCTTGGCGGCACTTTCTCCCACTTATAGAAGTGGGAGTATTAGTAAACGCCGCTGAGATAAATAAATTGCGTGCTTTGCTAGAGTATTTCCAGACTTCTATCTGAAGGGGTTGAAATCATGATATTTTCCCATGTTCCGATTACAGTAAACCGTAGTGAAGTCGTGCGCTACCTCGGTTTTAAAAAAAATAAGTCTGAATCTTCTGATGAAATCAATTCCCTGCTTGATTCGATGATTCAGCAGTCCAAATATCTTATTACTCCACAGGGCATCATTACCACACTGGCAATCACTGATAAAGATCCGGAGCAATGGAAAATGGAATGTGATGGCGGGAAGTATGTAATTGTAGGGGAGAAGATTTATAAGCATCTAGAAACCTGCGAAAAGCTGACGCTCATGACGGTAACTATAGGTGAAGCGATCGACCATGAAATCGACGAGCTATTTACCAAGAATGAACCTACTAAGGCGTTGGTATTAGATGCGATTGGATCTGACTCTGTGGAGCGAGTAGCCGATTACGTGAACGACTACGTGATCAAAGAAGCGAAAAGAAAAGGCTACGATACGCGCTTTCGATTCAGTCCTGGGTATGGCGGTTGGTCGGTCGAGCATCAGAGAGACATAATAACCTTTTTACAAACAGATCAAATCGGCGTGAGGATTACCGAGTATTGTCAGCTCATTCCTAGAAAGTCTGTCACGGCACTGATTGGATGGTTCCCTAAACAGGAGCAAACACTACTTAACGAGCAGCAAAATACGAAACAGAACATTCAGCAAAACACAGAACAGAACAAATGCAAACGGTGCGATTCTGCAGAGTGTGACTTTAGAGAAAAGTAATTGGATATATGAAAGATTGATGTATAACGTATATATAGTTTCATTAAGCTAGCATTTGAAATAATGTACGATTCGATAAGGAGATGATTTCTGTTGGAACATTGGTTAACGAGTTTTCTTAAGACAAATATCTTAATTTTTGATGGGGCAATGGGTACGCAGCTTCAAAGCAGAGGCTTTCCAGTGGGCGGTTGTCCCGAGAGCTGGAATTTAGAAAACCCGGATGTGATCACAGAAATCCATCGCAAATATTTCGAAGCGGGAAGTAACGTTGTTACGACCAATACATTCGGTGGGAATCGCATTAAGCTTGAGGAGTATGGCCTTGAGGACCAGCTTGAAGAGATTAACATGAAGGCTGTTCAATGTGCGAAGAATGCGACTTTCCAAGAGAATCAATGGGTAGCAGGCTCCATGGGCCCTACGGGTAAATTTGTTGACCCTCTTGGGGAAACAACCTTTGATGAAATGTACGAGATTTTCAAGGAGCAAGCCATCGCCTTAGAAAAGGGTGGCGCAGATTTATTAATTATAGAAACTTCTGGCGATATAGGGGAGATGCGTGCCGCTGCTCTAGCAGCTATAGAGAACACGAAGATTCCTGTCATTTCTTCTTTAACATTTAATGAAGACCAACGCACATTTACAGGAACTGATCCTCGAAGTGCTGCCATTATATTAGAACGTATGGGCATTGCCGCCATTGGGGCGAACTGCTCTGGCGGACCGAAAGAATTATTAGAGACTTGCAAAATCTTTGCAGCTAACACGAACCTTCCAATTATAATACAACCGAATGCTGGCCTTCCGAAGTTAGTCAATGGACAAACCGTCTTTGATGCAACGCCACAAGAAATGGCTGATTATGCGGTGCAAATCGTCGCGGCAGGTGCCAATATTGTTGGGGCATGTTGTGGGAGCTCACCTGAGCATATTGCAGCAATAGCAAAGGCTGTCGAAAGTGCAGTGCCACAAGCGAGAAATCATTCCTTTGGCTTACGCATAGCAAGTCGTACGAAATCTACAGAGATTGCTGCGAAATTAGCTCCAGTGGCAGTCGGAGAACGGATTAACCCAACGGGCCGAAAGCCTTTATCTGAAGAGATTCGCGCAGGGAAGATGGACTTAGTTCGGAAAGAAGCCATGGAACAAACGGAGGCAGGCGCTTCAGTACTGGACGTAAACATGGGTGTGCCGAAAATCGACCAAGTAGAGGCAATGAAAATTGCAGTCAATCGCATTCAAACGTTAGTCGATACACCATTGATGCTAGATAGTACAGATCCTGCCGTTCTTGAAGCGGGACTTAAGCAATATCACGGAAAAGCACTGATCAATTCTGTCAATGGCGAGGAAAAAAGTCTAGAAGAAGTACTACCGCTTGTGAAGCGTTTTGGAGCATCCGTCGTGGCCCTTGCACTAGACGATGATGGACTACCAGAATCAAAGGAAAAACGCATAGAAATCGCTACGAAGATTGTCGAGCGCGCTAAAGGGTTCGGGATTCCAGCGAAGGATATTATCGTTGACTGTTTAGTACTAACAGCAAGTGCCCAACCTGAAGCAATTGGACAAACCTTACAAGCAATCACAGAAGTAAAAGCAAAGCTTAGCGTAACCACCATCTTAGGCGTAAGTAACGTTTCTTTCGGATTACCGAAACGTCCTCTTATTAATAGAACATTCTTTGCTATGGCATTAGGGGCTGGCCTTGATGCGGGTATCATCAATCCATTAGATGCGAACATGATGATGACGTTGAAGACTAGTGCTGTTCTCGCAAATCGTGATCCACATGCAGCGAATTACATTGAATGGTCACAATACTTTGAAGACCAGACAGGCGAAGTGAAATTCGCCCAGAGAGATAATAAGAAAAACGCAGATATCGAGCAAATCGAAGATATCTTTGAGCAATTGAAACAAACCGTTATCACAGGCGACAAAGAAAACGTTGTGGCTAGACTTGAAAAAGGAATTAATCAAGGGAAAACAGCGATGGAATTACTGAATCAAGGTCTCATCCCAGGGATTGAAGAAGTTGGAGATAAGTTTGGTAAGGGGATTTTCTTCCTACCACAGCTTATGTTAGCAGGCGAAACAATGACTGCAAGCTTCGGATTCTTAGAGCCAGAACTGAAGAAATCAGGGTCGAAGAAAATAGCGAAGATTATTCTAGCAACTGTAAAGGGAGATATCCACGACATCGGGAAAAACATATTAAGTGTTTTACTCGCCAATCATGGCTTTGACGTCATTGATCTAGGTAAGAACATCGACACTGAAGATATTATCCAACGTGCCATCGATGAAAATGCAGAAATCATTGGTCTCAGCGCACTGATGACGACTACAATGACGAGAATGCCTGAGCTGATTGAAAAGGTGAAAGAGCGCAATATTCCTGTGAAGGTAATTGTCGGTGGTGCTGTGGTTACGAGAAGTTATGCCAATGAGATTGGTGCGGATGGATATGCGAAGGATGCAGTAGAAGCTGTACAATTATGTAAAAACTTAATTAGCAACCTACAAGTGAATTAACACCTGAATCAAGACAATATAAGAGTGACATTTATTATTAACCGCTACTTCCAATGAATGCGATAATTCAATTTATACATTTAATATAGAAGTGATAGAAGGAATTTACTCAAAAGTTACTATAGAGAGCCGAGGAGATAGAAGATGAATACATTCAGTTTACGAGATAAGTTGAGAGCAGGAACCTTTGTAGTAACCGTAGAGTTAGAACCACCAAAGGGTGCAGATCCAGATCCAACATTAACGAAAGCTAAGAAGTTATACGGTACCGTTGATGCAGTCAATATTGCAGATAGCCCAATGGCTACGATGCGTATGAGTCCAATCGCTTTGTCGCATATTTTGCAAAAGGACGTAAATATGGAGGCGATATTCCATTTAACGTGCCGCGATCGAAACCTCCTTGGACTGCAATCTGAGTTATTAGGAGCGGCTGCTCTAGGGGTCCGCAATATTTTAACGCTCACAGGTGATTCACCGAAACAAGGGGATCATCCCGATGCGTCAGGGATTTTTGATGTCAATTCTGTCGGGCTTGCCAAGATTGCAAAGACCTTAAATGAAGGCAAAGACTTGTCTGGAAAAGACCTGAATAAACCATCAGATTTCTTTATCGGAGCAGTAGCCAATCCAGGTGCCGATGATCTCGATGATGAAATTCGCAAAGTCAAAGAGAAAATTGCTGCTGGTGTTGAATTCTTCCAAACTCAGCCAGTATTCGACATCGAAACAGTCCTGACATTCGAGAAACGCTTAGCAGAAGAGAACATCACGGCGAAGATTTTATACGGAATTTTGCCGTTAAAGAGCTTTAAAGTTGCGACTTACCTCAACGACAAGGTGCCAGGCATTCGTATTTCCCGAGAAATAATGGATCGTGTCGAAGCAGGGGGGCAAGTAGCAGGTGTTGCCATAGCGAAAGAGCTATACCACGAACTTAGAAAATTGTCGATTGCCGGCGTTCACATCTTCCCAATTGGCGACTTGAACATGGTTCATACAATCCTTGATATAGAATAATGAAGAGACACTAAATAATGAAGAGACAATAAATAGTGACGAAATACTAAGGTCGATAAGGCTACAATTTTTACTATGTGAATTGCTGGGAGAAGGTGAAATCGTGAACCTACAAGAGAAACTATCGTTACTTCCTGCAAAGCCAGGCTGCTATCTAATGAAGAATGATGCTGGCGAAATCATATATGTCGGGAAAGCAAAGGTTTTGAAGAATCGTGTGCGTTCCTATTTCACTGGAAGCCATGATGAGAAGACACAAAGACTCGTTGCGAACATCACAGACTTTGAATACATTATCACCGACTCTCCGACGGAAGCATTAATTTTAGAGTGTAATTTAATTAAGCAATATAAGCCACAATACAACATCCTTCTTAAGGATGATAAGACATATCCCTATTTGAAAATAACCAACGAAACACATCCGCGACTCGATGTCGTGCGCAAAGTGCACAAGGATCACGGGAGATATTTCGGACCTTATCCAAGCGCCCAGGCAGCCCACGAGACGAAAAGGTTATTGAGTCGAATTTATCCGTTGCGTAAGTGCAAAACGATGAAGAACCGACCTTGCCTCTATTTTCACATGGGACAATGCTTTGCTCCATGCAACGAAACGGTGGATGTTCAGAAATACGAGTCAATCGTAGCTGATATAACGCGGTTTTTAAAAGGTGATTATCGCAGCCTTTGTAATGATTTAAAGGACAAGATGCATAGAGCATCCGAGGCTTTAGACTTTGAACGGGCGAAGGATTTTCGGGATCAAATAGCAGCGATTCAAGCGATTATGGAAAAGCAGAAGATCATCCTAACAGATAACCTTGACCGTGATATCTTTGGATATTATGCGCAGAATGGTTGGATGTGTGTGCAGGTCTTTTTCATGCGACAAGGGAAATTGATTGAGCGTGATGTCAGCTTGTTTAAGCATTATGGGGAAGAGCAAGAAGATTTTATGTCTTTTGTGAGCCAGTATTATCATGAGAATCATGCCTTGCCGAAGGAAATTTTACTACCTGAGATGGACGAGAGCCTGCTTTTAGATGATGCCCTCGCTCTGGAAGATTGGCTATCGATTAAAGTCAAAGTACCACAACGCGGACCGAAAAAGGAACTCGTAGAACTGGCGAGTAAAAACGCACGAGTAGCTGTGGAAGAACGATTCTTATTTCTTGAAAAGGACTTCAATCGCACCCACAAAGCCATTGAAGATATCGGAAACGCCTTTAATATTGAGATTCCAAAGCGCATTGAAGCATTCGATAACTCGAACATTCAAGGGACAGACCCAGTGTCGGCGATGGTTGTCTATATCGATGGTAAGCCAGCACGTAAGGAATATAGGAAGTATAAAGTGCGAACCGTAGAAGGTGCCGATGATTACTCGACAATGCGAGAGGTCATTCGCAGAAGGTACATGCGCGTATTAAAGGACAACCTACCGTTGCCAGACCTAATTGTCATCGATGGTGGGAAAGGCCATATCTCAAGCGTTATAGACGTACTAGAAAATGAATTGGGACTCGATATTCCAATCTGTGGTTTGAAGAAAAATCGTGAGCATAAAACAGAGCAGATCCTTTTTGGTAAAGAAGCGCAAGTGATACCACTGGAACGATCCAGTGAAGCGTTCTACCTTTTACAACGCATCCAAGAGGAAGTACATCGCTTCGCGATTACCTTCCACCGTCAGACCAAGAGTAAGAATACCTTTACATCAGCCTTAGACAATATTAAAGGTGTCGGAGAAAAGCGTCGGAAAGCTCTTCTGAAGCACTTCGGATCCCTGCAGAAGATTCGCGAAGCATCCGTGGAAGACTTTCGTCAAATCGGCATCGGCGATGTTCTCGCCAAGCAGATTATAGATGCATTAAACGACAAACCGTAGCCTTATTTACTTGTAACATTATTCACTTGTAACGACTTCATTCTGAGGTCGTTTTTTTATTACAATGGATCTCTCGTATTAGCTAGTCTCATATAAAATTACAATTTGGGGAATTGTAAAAGCATACATTACTGGAAAGAAGGTCGAACTCATGGCAGTCGAAGTTCATCACAGAATTGAGAAAGACTTTTTAGGGGAGAAGGAAATCCCATTAGATAAATACTATGGAATCCACACCGTACGCGCTTTAGAGAACTTCCCGATTACAGGATATAATATCCATCAATCGTTGATTGTATCATTAGCTGCTGTGAAGAAAGCCGCAGCACTGGCGAATATGGATGCCGGTCACTTAGATACTGTACTAGGACAGGCAATCGTAAAAGCTGCTGGCGAAATTATGCAAGGCAAACTACACGACCAATTTGCTGTTGACCCAATCCAAGGTGGGGCAGGGACTTCCTTAAACATGAATACGAATGAAGTCATCTGCAACCGCGCCCTAGAAATCATGGGAAAGATGAAAGGCGACTACGAATCCTTACATCCGATTAATCATGTCAATAAATCGCAATCCACTAACGACGTTGTACCGACAGCAATCCATATAGCCGTCATTTATATGCTCGATATGCTGTTAGATACAATAGAGGATTTATATCAGGCATTCCAAGATAAGGCGAAGGAGTTTGACTCCATTTTAAAAATGGGCAGAACACATCTCCAGGATGCTGTTCCAATTCGTCTTGGTCAGGAATTCGAAGCGTATGCGGCGGTGATTTTCCGTGATATCCAAAGGATTCAACGCACCCAGCAGCACCTCTTGAATGTGAACATCGGAGGAACTGCTATCGGTACGGCGATTAACACAGACCATGTGTACCTAGAGCAAGTACTTGCTCATTTGCGAGAAATTACAGATTTGCCACTAGAAAGAGCGGATCATCTTGTCGATGCAACGCAAAACACTGACAGCTATACCGAGGTTTCTGCCGCACTGAAAATCTGCATGGTGAACATGTGTAAGATTGCTAATGATATTCGTTTTATGGCATCGGGGCCGACAACGGGACTATCAGAGATTAAAGTTCCAGCGCGGCAGCCAGGTTCTTCGATTATGCCTGGAAAAGTAAATCCTGTAATGGCAGAGTTAATCAATCAGGTGGCGTATCAGGTCATGGGGAACGATACGGTGATTAGTAATGCTTCGAGTGCCGGTCAATTTGAGTTAAACGTGATGGTGCCAGTGCTGTCCTTTAATTTAATTCAATCGATTCATATTATGAATCATTCGTTTCGTGTGTTTACCGACTACTGCGTAGAGGGAATTCAAGCGAACATGAAACACCTTCAAGAATTCATTGATAAGTCTGTTGGTATTATTACAGCAGTTAGTCCATATATTGGTTATGAGAAGGCTTCCATGATTGCCAAGGAAGCAGTGAAAACTGGTAAGTCAGTGCAAGAGTTGTGTTTAGAGCACCATGTATTGAGCAAAGAGGAAATTGATTCCTATTTGGATCCGTACCGAATGACGAACCCAGACATAGACCTAAATGAACAAAAAATCAAACACTGATTTAAAGGGCTGTAGGTTATTGACTGGTGCTTAGGGTAGGTGTAATATAACACATAAGAAAACGAAAAATTCTGATATAGAAGGAGGATTTGGGGAGGAGTCTGGCGATAGATACAGATACGCCACTTTTTTTACTGCTTTTTTGGGGAAGTTTGTACAAGTTCTATATTAGTAGTTTTTAAGTTTTAAAGAGATTTTATCAGCATTTAAGAGTTTGTTGTTAGAATTTAAAGAGTTTTAGATTAAGAGTTTAATGAAATTAGTAGTTTTGTAGTTTGCTTGAAAAACGGGAGGAGGAACCTTTTGCATGGAACGCGGTAATCATTTTTTATTACGAAAAGTACATTCTTTATTAGGCGTAATTCCATTGGGAATATTCTTAATGGAACATTTTTATGTAAATTCACTAGCACTTAAAGGTCCTGAAACTTATGATGCGATGGTTAATGGATTCATGGGGCTAATGACTTTACCATACTTTATCTTTGTTGAACTATTTGTCATTATTTTCCCACTATTACTTCACGGAATCTATGGTATGTACATAGTCTACCACGCGCAATACAACGTGGACCGCTATGGCTATGGACGTAACTGGGCTTTCGTTTTACAAAGAGTTTCTGGTGTTATCATGTTTGTATTCTTAATCTGGCACGTATGGCATTTAAGACTATCTCATGTAGTATACGGTACGCCTATTAACTTTGAATCTATGGCAGCTATCGTTGCCAATCCGTTCTCACTAGGCTTTTTCATTCTAGGAATTATCGCAACTGCTTATCACTTTGCTAATGGTTTATGGGGTTTCCTAATCACTTGGGGAATTACTGTAGGACCAAGATCGCAACAGCTAGTAGCAAAAGCTACAATTGTTCTGTTCTTCGTACTTTCTTTTGTTGGAGTACGCGCGATCTTAGCTTTCGTATAGGAGGGGGACTTACAAGATGAGTAAACAAAGATTAATCGTTGTTGGTGGCGGACTTGCTGGCTTAATGGCAACAATGAAAGCCGCTGAAGCTGGAGTACCTGTTGACTTAATATCACTATGTCCTGTAAAACGCTCTCACTCTGCTTGTGCTCAAGGTGGTATCAACGGAGCTGTTAACACAAAAGGAGAGGGAGACTCTACTTGGGAGCACTTTGACGATACGATTTATGGTGGAGACTTCTTAGCGAACCAACCGCCAGTAAAGGAAATGTGTGAAGCAGCGCCTGGAATCATTCACTTAATGGACCGCATGGGCGTAATGTTCAGTCGTACGCCAGAAGGATTAATAGATTTCCGTCGTTTCGGTGGAACAAAGCGTCACAGAACAGCTTTCGCGGGTGCAACCACTGGACAACAGTTACTATATGCTTGTGATGAACAAGTACGTAAGCATGAAGATGCTGGCCTTGTAACGAAATACGAAGGTTGGGAAATGGTATCTGTAGTATTAGACGACGAGCAAATCTGTCGCGGGATCGTTGTACAGAGCCTAACTACTATGGAATTTAAGACATTTAAAGGGGACGCTGTAATTCTTGCTACTGGTGGACCTGGAATGATCTTTGGAAAATCTACTAACTCAGTAATCAATACTGGTGCTGCTGTTGGTGCTGCTTACCTACAAGGTGCTTACTTTGCCAATGGTGAGTTCATTCAAATTCACCCTACGGCGATTCCTGGAGACGACAAGCTTCGTCTAATGTCAGAATCTGCACGTGGTGAAGGCGGACGAGTATGGACATATAAAGATGGCAAACCATGGTACTTCCTAGAAGAGAAGTATCCTGCATACGGAAACCTAGTGCCTCGTGACATTGCAACTCGAGAAATTTTCGATGTGTGCGTGAATCAGAAGCTAGGAATCAATGGCGAGAACATGGTTTACCTTGACCTTTCTCATAAAGATCCGAAAGAATTAGATCGTAAACTTGGTGGTATTATCGAAATCTACGAAAAGTTCGTAGGAGAAGATCCACGTAAATTGCCAATGAAGATATTCCCAGGCGTTCACTACTCAATGGGTGGAATCTGGGTAGACTTTAACCATATGACGAACATCCAAGGTCTATTCGCTGCTGGAGAATGTGACTATCAATACCACGGTGCAAACCGTTTAGGTGCGAACTCGTTATTATCTGCAATCTATGCGGGTATGGTCACAGGGCCTAAGGCAATTGAATACATGAAGGGTGTTAAGAAGTCTGTAAAAGACATTAGCGAGTCAGTATTCGAAAGCTCCCAAAAAGCAGAAGAGAAGAAAATGACGGATATCTATGCGATGAACGGTAAGGAAAACCCTTATCAGTTGCATAAAGAACTGGGCGATGTATTAACAGAGAACGTGACAGTTGTTCGTTTCAACGACAAGTTAGCGGCTACGGATGTGAAGATCCTAGAGTTAATGGAACGTTATAAGGACATCAACCTAGAAGACTCAGTGAAGTGGAGCAACCAGTCGGCAGTATTTACTCGTCAATTGAAGACTATGCTTGAATTAGCACGAGTCATTACAATTGGAGCGTTAAACCGTAACGAGTCACGTGGTGCACACTACAAGCCTGAATTCCCAGATCGTGACGATGAGAACTGGTTAAAAACAACAAAAGCGAAATATACAGCAGATGGACCAATGTTTGAGTATGAAGAGGTTGATATTTCACTAATCAAACCTCGTCCACGAAAATATGAGGCTTAAGGGGGCGAATGAAAATGGCTCAAGAATTTATCCATATAATCGTTGAACGTCAAGATAATCCTGAGGGAAACACATATACAGAAGAATTCAAGGTTCCTTACCGCAAGAACATGAACGTAATCAGTGTTCTTATGGAAGTTCAGAAGAATCCAGTAAACGCAAAAGGTGAGAAATCTAAGCCTGTGGTTTGGGATTGCAACTGTTTAGAAGAAGTTTGTGGTGCTTGCACAATGATTATTAATGGCAAGCCACGCCAAGCTTGTACTGCTCTGATTGATCAAATCGAGCAGCCTGTGCGTTTAGCTCCATTATCATCATTCCCGTTAATTCGTGACTTAATGGTTGACCGTCAAGTGATGTTCGATAGCCTGAAGAAGGTTAAAGCATGGATTCCTATCGACGGTACGTATGAGTTAGGGCCTGGACCACGTTTGGCAGAAAGAGAGCGCGAATGGGCGTATGAGCTTTCAAAGTGTATGACTTGCGGTTGCTGTATGGAAGCTTGTCCGAACTTCAATGAGCGTTCGAAGTTCATGGGACCTGCTCCAATCAACCAAGTTCGTCTTTTCAACGTTCACCCAACAGGTGAAATGCACAAGGAAGATCGCTTAGAAGCAATCATGGGACCTGGTGGAATCACTGACTGTGGTAATTCTCAGAACTGCCTAAAGGCGTGTCCGAAGGAAATCCCTTTAACAACTTCTTTAGCGGATCTGAACAAACAGACAACAAAGCACGCGATTAAGAGTTTCTTCAATCGCTAAAATATTAAACAGACAACCTAGTCTTGTACTAAGACTAGGTTGTCTGTTTTTTGCTTTAATAGTGAATAACAATCTTGAATTATGTAACACTAAGTTTTAAGTAAGCAATATAATTCTTGGAGGGTTTATCAATGGGCATTTATAGAATTAAGCATCTATTTTTATGCTGTTTCGTAATCCTAATAATTGTAATTGCGGGTTGCGGTTTACAAGCGGACAAGGTTCCACCAGTGGATCAACCAAATGAGGACGAAATCCCAGAAAACACGCTAGTAGCAATAAAAGCTAATAAAGCCCCTACGATTGATGGTGTAAGTGAAAACGTTTGGGATCAAGCACCTGAATTTCAGGTTTCATTATCTGGCGGGGCTATGCTACAAGGGGGAACAGGTGGTAAATTTGATGATGGCAATACAGAAGTAGGAATAAAGGCGTTATACGATAATCAAAATATTTATATGCAATTTGTGTGGGAAGACTCAACAGAATCTTTAGCAAGAGGACCTTGGATCAAAGAGAATGGTAAGTTAGTTTTAAAGCCGTATAATGAATATTACGAAGATAAATTCGCAGTGTTATGGAATATCAACGACTCAGTCGCAGGGTTTAACGAGCAGGGGTGTGGGGTGACTTGTCATACCACAGAATTCAAAGCAGAGAATGGTTCGCCAATTATCAAACATTACACGAATGCAGAAAATGAGATTCTTGACATGTGGCATTGGAAATCTGTTCGTCAGAATACTGTATTTGGACCTGACAAACCTGGCTTGATGCATGATCAGCAAATGGTTAACACAAGATTTAATCCTGAAGATCCAGCAACAAAAGGCGCTGGTCGAAAAGCCGACCCTGGGGAAAAGGAATATAAAGTTAACGCAACAGAAGATAAATCTCAACCTTTATATGTATTTGATGGTGAAGTGAAAAATGGTAATCCTTATGTTATTGTAGAAGGTATCGATAACAGAAAAGAATACACTTCCGCATATTTGGCTCAAATGAAGGAAGGCGATTTTATTCCTGGAGCAATTTCTTTCCAAATTACTGGTGATCCTGCGGATATTGCAGCAAAAGCAAAATGGGAAAATGGAGTATGGACAATGGAGATTCAACGTAAATTAGTAACAAATTCAGACAAAGATATTGCTTTTAATGACTTAAATAAAGAGTACTTCTTTTCAGTTGCTGCCTTCGATAATAGTCAAATAGGACATGCATTTCAAGCTGGAGTACAGAAGCTAATTTTTAGACAATAATGTCTTATAGAAGCTAGGATATTGAATATAGGAACCTGAGCCTGTTTTATAAAGGCTCAGGTTTTTAATTAAGGAGGGAACAGTATGTACTATCATGGGATTAAGGCGGAATATCTACATGTGCATTATCCGATTATTAACCCGATACGAACAGAACAACGGAAAAGCCCAACCCAGTTAAGGGACGGACTAAACCTTAAGAGACGCTTTGGCTTTGAACCTGTACATCTATTAGAATGCTCGGAAGATTACCCGCGCGGACACTGCTTGCGTTCCTGTAGTACATTTGGTGATACAATCTTCGTATTTGATACGATAGAACTGCCAATCCTGATTTTAAGCTCCCATGAGCGTGGTGTATCGCATTTAGATTTGAGAAAAGCAAGATATTGCTATATTACTTCTGTAGATGCAGCTCGCCATGTACGCGCGTGGCTGCCGAATTTGCCAATAAAGATTGACTTACTCCTAGAACGTAATACAATAGAGAAAACTTAGTTCAGATGAACTTTTGTTGCACCAATTTTGGCGGTAGGATAAGGTAATATTTAATATGTACTAGGAGTGACATTCTTGAATTTGCGTACTTCCAGAGTAATGCAATTATACTGGGCACTGATTGCCCCCTTAGTGAAACTTGACCACCAATCGATTCGGCACGAGCTTTCGAGCGAGGAATATCGGCTATTCTTATCGATGTCGAAGATTGACCAGTACCATTCGTTTCGTGTATATCAGACAGTTCTTCGTTTACTAGATGGTTATGAGTCTAGTGATGAATGCAATCATCACAGAAATACGAATTTTGACACGAAGCATGTAAGTGCTTTGAAAAAAGCTGCACTGTTGCATGATATCGGACGCAAGGATGGAGATTTGCCCATTCTGCAAAAGGTATGGGTCGTCGTGCAGGATTATCAGTTGAAAAAAAAACCTGCTTCGGAACAGCGAGCAATCAAACAGATGATTTTCGAAACCGAGCAGCCTCCTTATCGATTTACCTACTATTTTCATCCACAGAAGTCGAAGAAACGCTTAGAACAGATAACCGACGATGCTACCTTGTTATTCCTCGTAGAACAGCATCATACATCGATAGAACAGTTACACAGTGAAGGCTTTTCCGAGATAGATGTGTGTTTATTACAATTTTTACAGCGCGCAGATGAATTAAATTGACCCTTTTCCCCATAATAACAATATGGATAGGAAAAGGGGTTTTTTCATGAAACGGGGATTATCCGTAGTAATTGGCTTTATTACCGGAATCGTCAATGGATTACTTGGTGTGGGGGGAACAATTTTAGTCCCTGCTATGATTTATTTTTTGGACACGGATCGGCGACATTCGCACGGCACAGCGCTGTTAATTATTTTCCCTACATCCCTAGTGAGTACCTTTGTCTATTATCAGAATAATAATGTAGACATCAACCTCGCTTGGAAACTGGCTATTGGTGGCATCGTAGGGTCGTATATCGGCGCTAAGGCATTACGGAAGCTCAAGATGACATGGGTGAAACGTATTTTTGCAATCGTGATGATTGCTGCTGGGATTCGGATGGTGATGGGCTAATGGATACAATGATTGTTGTGATTATCAGTATTGCAATGGGATTTCTATTAGGGCTTGGTGTTGGTGGTGGGAAATTACTCATACCAGCACTTGTATTGTTACTAGGTATCACTCAGCAAATCGCACAGGGTACCACTTTAGCGGTGTTTCTGCCAATCTCCCTGATTGCCATCATAACCCATATGCGTGAGAAGAATATGAGCTACACCCACGCTCTGTATCTGGTGATAGGTAGTGTCGTGGGCGCATACTTAGGAGCCAAGATTGCATCGAATATTGATACAGACCACCTAAGGAAGATCTATGGGGGATTCATGCTCATCATTGGAGCATACGAAATGGTTAGTAAAGATCCTAAGACTCGCTTGCATTACAAAAAGCCGAAAGAAGCTTAGAAATTTCATAATAATTCTAAGAATGTAAAGCACCCCGAATATCCCTGCTACATAGTATAAAATTAGGCTTAGGCTTGAAGCCTAAAATACAGGATTGTCGCACCCCTCATTTAATATTGACATATTATATGATGACTGTATCCTTAGCTTCCTGGTACCTTGAGCCGTGCAGGAGGGGTAGCATTGTGAAAAACAGAAAAGACAGACCATTATTGACCAACCGTGAGCGTGAAGTTTTTGAACTACTAGTTCAAAGCAAAACCACAAAAGAAATTGCAGACTTACTATTCATTAGCGAAAAGACCGTTCGTAACCATATATCGAATG